>NZ_JCAQOZ010000006.1:0-14309 GCF_059567945.1 Paraburkholderia sp. BGA-UO-ETr-F12
GCCACCTATAACCTGGCGGCAAGCAGTCAATCAGTTCGCCATCCTGTTCGGCGAGCGATTCACCGCCGCCATCAGCTGAGATTTTTAACCGACCTCAGCACACGAAATTCCTGACACCTCCGTGAAGGGCGATGCGGTGCTCGATTGCGTCTCGGCTGAGTGGTGTTCCGGCACGCGTTGTGAACAGCCGCGCCGATGGATTGACGTCGCACTCGGCAAGCCAGGCGCGGAGCACGTTGACCACCGGGGCAGTCAACGGCGTAATGCGATTCTTTCGACCCTTCCCCTGGTAAGCGAGATGTGCGCCAACGCCGATGTGAACGTCGCTCTGTCTCAGGCCGATCAACTCTGAGATTCGCAAGCCGGTTTGCACTGCAACCAGTAGCAAAACGTGATCGCGGCGCCCTGACCACGAGGCGCGATCGGGCGCCGCGAGCAACGCTTGCACTTCGGCCTCGGTGAGAAAAGCAACGATGGCACGCTTGTGAATTTCCGGCATATAGGCGCCATTTCGTTTTCGGCGTAATGGCGCCAGTAGTTTTTCGGCGTAATGGCGCCACCCAGATGACGAGCAGCGAGGGTTCGAACTTCATTGATCGGCTAGACTCCCGGCCTTTTGCCGGGAGAGGCCGTGGCCAATCGGAGGTTCGAGATGTACCAATACCGACAGATCCTGGTGCGCATGCGCCGAGGCGACTCTGACCGGGATATCGCACGATCGAAGACCATGGGGCGCAAGAAGATTGCGCAGGTGCGGGAGATTGCCGCCAAGAATGGATGGTTGGCGCGTGAAGCGGCCTTACCCGACGAACACGTAATGGCCGCTTTCCTGGATCGCAAAGAGGCACCGCTACCATCGAGTTGCGTCTCAACTTTGGAACCGTGGCGGGAGCAGATCACCAAGTGGCGGGCAACCGGAATTCAATGCACGACGATCCACGCCACGCTCGTTCGCAACCACGGATACGGCGGCAGCTATTCGTCGGTCTATCGTTTCCTTCTGCATATAGACGCATCGCACGCGCCCGACGTGCCGCTGCGCCTGGAATTCAAGCCGGCCGAAGCGGCACAGGTTGATTTCGGCGCCGGTCCGATGATGACCGACGCGCTCACCGGCGAGATCCACAAGACATGGTTCTTCGTCATGACCCTGGCCTGGTCGCGCCACCAATATGTTGAGTTTGTCCGAGACCAAACGGTAGCGACCTGGCTGGGATGTCACCGGCGCGCCTTCGAGGCATTTGGTGGTGTGCCGGCTCGGGTCATCATCGATTTTGTACCGCGGTACAAAATCGATGTTCTGTGCCCGCACGCAATATGAGGCCGATTTCCGGTTGGAGCTTGCCAGCGCTGCAGCGAGCCATCGTGCCGGGCACATAATTTTTTCAAGAGCGCAAGATGACCGTTCCCCGTCAGTCGACGGAATGGAGGTTGTCATGCTCGAGCACTACTATCTAAAGCCAACCACACTTGATCGCATTCGCACCTGCTGGATCGCCGATGCCATTGAACAATACGTCGCGTGGCTTGCCGAGAATCGATACGCGGAGCGCAGCGTGCTGCATCGGGTACCGGTCTTGGTGCATTTTGGCGAGTTTGCCAAGGCGCGCGGCGCGAAGCGCCTGGAGGATCTACCAGCTCATGCCACAGCTTTCTCGCAAATGTGGCTCGAACAGCGCAGTGCGGACTGCCGCGACCAACGAGCTCGGCGAGGCGTCTATGACGCGACACGCAATGCCGTTGAGCAAATGCTGAGAGTTGTATTACCGAGCTATGCCGCAGCAAGCGCACGCCGGGAGCGACCAGAGCCGTTCGCCGACATCGCAAGTGACTTCTTTGCATACCTGCACGAAGAACGCGGACTCAAGGAGCGGTCCGTCGTTCACTATCGTGGTCACCTACGCATGCTGGAAGCATACTGCCACCAGCATCGCATTTCGCTTGATGACCTGTCTCCAGTGATCCTGACGGCATTCTTTACGAACTGCGGCTCACACCTTAGTCCGTCCGGGCAGCGCAACCTTTGTTCGCAGTTGAAGGTTTTCTTTCGCTACCTGTTGCGAGAGGGCCTATGCTCCACCGACTTGTCGGCCAGCATCGGTTGTCCGCAGACGTACCGACTGTCGGATATCCCACGCGCGATTTCCTGGGACGAAGTACGGCGCATGCTGGACGCTGTGGACCGGCGGTCGGCCGTTGGCAAGCGCGACTATGCCATCCTGCTTCTTTTGGTTACGTACGGGTTGCGGGCATACGAGGTGGCCGGCATTACCCTCGATGATATTGATTGGCAACGTGGCCGCTTGCGCGTTTCAGAACGTAAAGCCGGCCATTCAACAACCTACCCACTTTCGACGCTGGTCGGTGCCGCGATCATCGATTACTTGCAACACGGTCGTCCGAAGACAACTGAGCGGTGCCTGTTCTTCCGTCAGATCGCACCATACCGACCATTGGGCAGTTCTGGCGTCCATTGCCGGGCATCCGAGTATCTGCACAAGATAGGTGTTGCGGTACGACGGCCGGGCGCCCACACCCTGCGCCATACGTGTGTCACACGGCTGGTCAATGCGGAATTCGATCTGAAGACGATCGGCGATTATGTCGGGCACGGGCATCCAGCATCGACACAGATTTACACCAAGATCGACATTGAGGCGTTGCGGCAAGTCGCACTGGGCGACGGGGAGTCAATCCTATGAGAACGCATTTTGTCGGCTACGAGAGCGTGTTCTCCGCGCAGATCGAACGTTACATTGCATTCAAGCGCGCGCTGAACAGGAAATATGTCAGCGAGGAGTACGCTCTACGCCTGTTTGATCGATATGCCGTTGCGCACGACATCACCACAATCACAGACGTCAGCGCCGAAGTTGTGGACGCCTTTCTCGCCTCACGTCCGAGGACCCGGCCGCGTAGCTACAATCATTTGCTGGGCGTGCTGCGTCAATGGTTCGGGTGGATGGTGCAACAGGGGTACCTGCCGGTCGGCCCCGTGTTTCCACGACCTCGGCGAGCGACTGCGCAGCGCATCCCATTCCTGTTTGATCAGACCTTGGCCAGGCGTTTGCTCGAGGCGACCGCCAAGCTACCCGATCGCCCGAAGGGGCCGGCGCGGGCGGTAACCTATCGCATGATCTTCTTGTTGCTTTACGGCCTTGGTCTCAGGGTCGGCGAGGTGAGCCGACTGCGCTGCGAGGATGTTGACTTGCGTCGCAATTTGCTGATCATTCGTGAGAGCAAGTTCGGCAACTATGCCGCATCGTTAACTATGTTCGATTTGGACGTGACGAATGCAAATTCAAGGGCGATGAACGAAACCTGATCGGCATAGTCTGATTGATATTGGACCCGCTTTTACAAGAGGCGCAGGTCATGGAGAAGTTGTACCTCAAAACGCGGTCGCACTCACTCGATACACCCAAGGGCCCCCTTGCTGAACACCTCGGTGCATTTGAAGGTCTGCTGAATGATCAAGGTTACGCGCAGGAGTCTATTCGAAGGCACTTGCTTCTCGTCGCCGATTTCAGCGTGTGGCTCAAGTGCAAGAAACTGTCGATTGAGGAAGTGACTCATGAAACTGCGCAGCGTTATCTGCACTACCGAGAACACCACCGCTGTCATCGGAAGGGCGAAAAATATGCGCTACGACGCTTTGTACAATTGCTGCAAGAAAATGGAATCGTTGCAAGGGACGCGCCCGTTGCGCAGACACCAGTTGAAGAATTGGTAAACGACTACGCTTTGTATCTGCACCGGGAACGAGGCCTGGCAGCCACGACGATCAGGAAATATCGGTGGTGTGCGCGTTTGTTTTTAACAGAGCAGTTCGGTGATGGAGCAACACGGCTCTCGGATCTCCGCGCCCACGAGATACTCGACTTTGTTCGGCATGAGGCCGCTCAAAGTCCCACGCGAGCGCAAGCGATGACAATGGTGTTGCGCTCGTTCTTGCAGTATGCGCGTTATCGAGGGTTGATCAGGCTTGACCTCGCTGCGGTGATCCCCTGGGTCGCCCACTGGTCAATGGCGTCAATCCCCAAAGCGATATCCCCTGAGCATGCCAGACGAGCGTTGGCCAGTTGCGACCGGCGGCGCCCCATCGGCCGGCGGGATTACGCGATCCTGCTCCTCCTTGCCCGGCTGGGATTGCGCGGTGGCGAGGTGGTTTCCTTGACGTTGGATGACATCGATTGGGAAACCGGCACGCTGAACGTTCACGGAAAAGGCGGTCTGGAGTCGCTGTTGCCATTACTCGCACCGGTGGGTGAAGCGATCGCCGACTACCTGAAAAACGGTCGCGCCGACTCCGAGAGTCGGCGTGTCTTCCTGCGAATAAACGCGCCGATTCGTGGCTTCAAGACGGAAAAAGCGGTAAGCAACGTAGTCAGATACGCGCTGGAGCGGGCTGGTATCGATTCGCCGAGAAAAGGAGCCCATCAATTCCGGCATGCGCTAGCGACGCAGATGCTGCATCAAGGATCTTCGTTGGCCGAGATTAGCGAGGTCTTGCGCCACAAAAATCCCGACTCGACGAGAATATACGCGAAGGTCGATCTGGATTCACTGCGGGCCTTGGCGCCGCCATGGCCGAGCCCCCGACCATGAGTACGTTACGCAAATCAATGGAAGAATACCTGACGATGCGTCGTCGCTTGGGATTCAAACTCCATGAAGCAGGCCAACGGCTGGAAGACTTCGTCTGCTATATGGAACGGCGTCGGGCCTCTCACATTAGTGCGTCACTTGCGTTGACCTGGGCACAAAAATCTCCGAAGGTTCAACCAGTGATCTGGGCTCAGCGATTGGGTGTAGTGCGTGGCTTTGCACGCTATCTGAGTGCCTTCGATCCGCACACAGAGATTCCACGGGCCGAATTGTTGCCGCACCGGTATCATCGGCGCGCTCCCTACCTTTACACCGATGAGGAAACCGAGAAGATATTGGCCGCCGCACTGGCTCTTCCTCCGGCATCGGGACTCCGGCGGTGGACTTATTTTACGCTGATAGGTTTGCTAAGCGTCACGGGCTTGCGCCCTGGTGAAGCGGTCAATCTGGAACTTGAAGACGTTGACTTGAAAGAATGCGTGCTGACGGTGCGGGGAAGCAAATTTGGCAAGTCGAGATGGGTTCCCATTCATTCCTCCACTCGAGATGCACTTGCAGACTATCTTCAACGTCGTGAACGATGTCTTGCTGGGCGCCCGGAAGCCCATGTGTTCATCACTTCGCAAGGCAAGCCTCTCAATGGAGACATGGTTTCTCATACATTTACGGCGCTCACACGGGAAATTGGTCTACGCGATTCATCAACAAGGCGCGCCCCGCGCCTGATCGACTATCGGCATCTATTTGCGGTCACGACGCTGATGAGGTTAGACCGATCGGGTAAAGACCCGGTGCGTTGGTTGCCGGTACTGTCGACCTTCCTCGGGCACCAGGGGGCGAGCGATACGTACTGGTATGTAGAGCAGCACCCAGAACTCATGAAGCAGGCGATGAAGCGCCTGGAGCATCGTTGGAAGGATGTGTCATGAAATCTACCGTCAGCTTCCCAGCGTTAGTGCAGCGGTTCTTTACGGAACGTCTCATGCAACAGCGGCAGGCCAGTCCGCACACCATCAGTTCGTATCGCGACACGTTCAGGCTGCTTCTCCGCTTTGCCTACAAGCGACTGCACAAACCACCGGATCATCTGGCATTTGAGGACATCAACGCGCCGCTCGTGACGGCGTTTCTGAATGATCTGGAGAAGACCCGGGCCATCAGTGTCCGCACCCGGAATCTGCGCCTGACGGCGATTCGCTCGTTCTTCCGTTACGCGGCCTTCGAGGCGCCAGCGTATTCCGCGCAGATCCAGCGCGTGCTGTCGATGCCCGGCAAACGCTACGATCGCAGGCTCATTCACTTTCTGACGCGGCCGGAAGTCAAGGCGCTGCTCGCCGCACCCGATAAGCGCACCTGGTGTGGTCGTCGCGATCATGCTTTACTCCGACTGGGTGTGGAGACAGGACTTCGTGTGTCGGAAATGACCGGCCTCACACGCGAGGACGTGACCCTCGGCACAGGCGCGCACATTGATGTTGTGGGTAAAGGTCGAAAACAGCGCGTCACCCCTTTTAGCAAGCAGACCGCCGCTATTCTAAAAGCCTGGATGAAAGAGCCTCGCATACCCAACAGTGATGCGCTGTTCCCGAGTATTCGAGGTGGCCATCTCAGTCCGGACGCGGTACAACGTCTCCTGAAAAAGTACACTACCCAGGCTGCCAGGGGATGTCCTTCACTGCGAAAGAAACGAGTGACGCCGCACGTGCTGAGGCACACGGCAGCCATGGAATTACTGCAAGCTGGTGTGGATCCATTCAACATTGCCCTGTGGATGGGCCATGAATCGCTCCAGACAACCCAGATGTACCTGGATGCCAGTTTGGAGATGAAGGAAAAAATTCTCGCTCGTGTCGGACCACATGATGGCAAGCCCGTACGATACCGGCCTGACAGTAAGCTCGCGACGTTTCTCAAGAGTCTATAGCCATTAAAACTATGCCGATCCGGGCGACCTAAGAATGACCTCCCGCGGGCTCTTTACAAGCATCATCGTGATCCAATCCCGGCTTGATCGGCATTGCCACGAACGCGGCATAGTTGTGACTACGCCGCTAGCGGCGTAGCGGCAAGAGCCGTCTGGTGCCATTCGGGCCGAAGATGGCTGCTGAATTGGCCGGTTACCTGCAGCAACGTCAGGCCCGCTGCCCGAACCTGGCTTCGAACAGCCCGCTGTTCTCGTTCACGGCCAACCGCACGGTCAATCCGACGTCCATCAGCCTGACGTTCCACCATCTGCTGCCGAGTCTCGACCTCGAGATTCCACCCGGAGTCGACGCTCCGCGGCTGCATGGGCTCAGGCATTCGTTCGCAGTCGGCACATTGCTGCGCTGGTATCGCAGTGGTGTGTCCCCGGGTGATCGTCTGCTGCAGCTGTCGACCTTCATGGGGCATGTCGATCCCGACTCGACGGCCATCTACCTGACGATCACGAGCGACCTGCTTGACGCCGCCAACCAGCGGTTCGAGCAGTTTGCGTCTCATGGGAGCATCCAGTCATGAATGACATACTCGGCCCCGTGCTGTTCTCCTTCCTTGAAGACCATCTGAAGCTGCAGAAAGGCTTACGCCTCAGTTCGATACGCAGCTATCGCGACACATTGCGGCTGTTCCTGCAGTTTGTCGCACAGCGGCGGCATCGCCATCTTTCGAGGCTTGTCCTGGCCGATCTGACTTCGGATCAGGTGTTGCAATTCCTCACCTATCTCGAGCATGAACGCCATAATCATCGCCGCACGCGGAATCAACGACTCGCGGCACTTCATGCGTTCTATGAGTATGCTGCCAGCCGGTCACCGGAGTTCCTGCAAGAGGCAGCGCGGGTGCGCGCGATTCCGTTCAAACGTGTCGCTCCGCCCGAAACGTTCTACCTCGAACGCGATGAAGTCATGAGCGTGATCTCATCGATCACTGGCGACGATGACCACGCGAAACGTGACCGGGCCCTGCTGTACTTCCTCTACAATACCGGTGCACGCGTGCAGGAGGTAGTCGATTTGCACTGTGCCGACGTGGATCTGGACAAGCCACTTCGTGTCAGGCTTCACGGTAAAGGCGATAAATGGCGGGCGTGCCCGCTATGGCAGGAAACTGCCGCACTGCTTAGACCGCTGGTCGTCGGACGCCGCCAGGATGCAGCCGTTTTTACGACACGACGCGAACATCCGCTGACTCGCTTCGGTATCTACAAGATCGTCCGCCGGCGAACCGACCAGTTATTGCCGCCCAAACAGATTGGCGGGCAACTCCGGCACGTCTCTCCCCACATTTTGCGGCACGCCACCGCAGTCAGCCTGTTGGAAGGCGGTGCAGAAATCAATGTCATCCGCGCATGGCTTGGACACGCCAGCCTCGAGACGACACACCGCTATGCCGAAATCAATATGCGCGTGAAAGAAGCGGCGATGAGGCTATGCGAACCTTCCGATCAGTTGAGTTCTTCGGCGACATCCCACACAGGCGCAGTGTGGCGAGACGATAAATCGCTGCTTGATTGGCTACGCCAGCTCTGAAAGTTATGTGGCCGACGGATCAATCTCGGGTATCCGTGGCGGGGCCCACCGAGAAGTCGGCCACATCTCGCGCGCGGGCACAGAACATCGACAATTGTAAATGTGCAATCACGCGCGCGTGCTATTACGAGCCCGAGGTGCAGCGCGCATACGGCGAGTGCGCAGAAGGATACGGTTTCAAGATTGATGCTTGTCCGCCAAGGGATCCGCAAAAAAAGGGAATCGTGGAATCGGGCGTCAAATTTGTGAAGCGAGGCTTCTTGCCCTTACGCGAGTTTCGTGGCTTGGCTGACGCCAATCGCCAAGTACACGCGTGGGTAATTAACGAAGCCGGCAACCGCATTCACGGTACGACTCGCGAGATGCCGCTCAAGCGCTTCGCGGAAGTCGAACGAAGCCTGCTGATCAGCTTGCCGGACGTGCCGCCGGAGCTCGCAGTATGGGCGAAGGCCAAGGTGCACCGCGACGCTCATGTCCAGTTCGAGCAGAGTTTTTACTCGGTCCCGTATAGGCTGGTCGGCCAGGAACTGTGGCTCAAGGCGACCGACACCATGGTGACGCTGTATCGCGGGCAGGACTCGGTCGCAGCCCACGTCCGTCTTACTCGCGCAGGCGGCCGTCGCACAGTAGACGATCACTTGCCCTCCGCTGCCCAAGCGTGGCAACTGCAGGACACCCAGTGGTGCCTAGCAACTGCTGAGCAGATCGGGCCTGCCTGCCATGCCCTCGTTCAGGCGCTCTTCGGCGACAAAGTCCTAATCAAGATGCGCTCGGTGCAAGGCGTTTTGCGGCTCAAACAGAAATACGGAGCAGTCCGCCTTGAAGCTGCCTGCTCGCGCGCCAACCACTACGGCACGCCGCACTACACGGCAGTTAAAACCATCCTGCAAAAGGGATTGGATCAGCTGACGCTGTTAAACGCCTTTGATGCGCTGGCGAGCACCTACACCGAAGGGGGCCGTTTCTGCCGCAACACACAAACCATTCTCCAATAAGGCCGGCCATGCATCCCATTCCTGAATTGACTCCACTGCTTAAACAGCTGCGCTTGTCCGGCATCCTCGATTCACTGGAAGCGCGAAACCGCGAGGCCATCGATCGCAAGCTTGCCTTCACCGAATTCCTTTCGCTGCTCATTCATGACGAAGTAGCCCGGCGCGATAACAAAAAGCTCAGCCTGCGCATGCGACGCGCCAACTTCCGTAGCCAGAAGACCCTCGAAGGATTCGACTTCGACCGGCTACCAGGGCTGAATCGAGCCGCTATCCATGATCTCGCCACGTGCCGATTTATTGACGAGAAGGTGGCGGTCCTGATTGCCGGGCCTTGCGGAACGGGGAAAAGCCATCTTGCGCAAGCCCTCGGACACGCTGCAGCTCGGCAAGGACACGATGTGCTGTTCTCAACACAAAGCCAATTATTAGCAAGCCTGCGCAGCGCGGCAGCCGTGGGCACTTACGACCGTCGTTTCCAGTATCTCGCCAAGCTTCCACTTCTGATCATTGACGACTTTGGTCTTAAGCCACTGCGTTCGCCAGACGATGAAGACTTCCACGACCTGATCGCCGAGCGTTATGAGCGCGCAGCAACGATTTTAACTTCGAATTTGGACTTTCCCGAATGGGGGGAAGCATTCCCAGGTAACAAGATGATCGGCGCGGCAACCCTCGACCGCTTGCGTCATGGCGCTCACAAAATCGTCCTCGACGGCGAGAGCTATCGCGGACTAAAACCGGGCGTCGAAACACTCAGAACCGAGCTTGCAAAAGGAGGCAAAATCAAGCAACCTTGATCCCCGTTCGAGCCCTCGAATTGCCCGTTTCCAGTGGCGCCATGACGGCGAAAATGCCCGGCGCCATTACGCCGAAAGGTGACAACGCTCAAAGCGCTTGGATTGTATCGCCAGAACTCGGGCGATGGTGGCCGCGCATTCGGGGTTGCGTAATGCCGCGTAGCGAAATAGCGAGTGGATGGCAGCGAGCCGAGCATTACGAGTGCGTGCGCTATTTTTGCGCTCCAGTTCAAGATGGTCCAGGAAGGCACAGACAAGCGGTGCGTCGAGGTCAGAAAAATCGAGCGCCGAAGGCGATTTGCCGGCTCGCTTCGCGCAAAAGCCAAGTAACAATCGCCACGTATCGCGATACGCGGAGACAGTACATGGGCTCGCGTGCCGCTCGCGAAGGAGCCGATCTGTGAAAAATGCCTGAAGGGTTATGGCAAGTGCTGTCATGCTCGTTCTCCAGGTGGATGCTCCAGACGCTCGACTGCCTTCGCGAGCAGTTCCGGTGCTGCCGATAGATACCAGTAACTCGACGCGGGATTGGCATGTCCAAGATACGTTGAAAGCAGCGTGAGACGCTGCTGCGTATCGGAGCCATCTCGATACGCGTCAAGTAGCGCGTTGACGGCGAATGCATGACGCAAGTCATGGATACGAGGGCGACACCGACCTGTGCGCTGGGTAAGAGTGACTTGGCTCACCAGGCGCTGAAATGTCCAGTGAACATTGCAGTACAGGAGCCGACTGCCAGTCGGGGAGATGAATAGGGCCTCGGATCTCGCGGCGCAGGAAACACGGTTGCGGCGGGTAAGGTAGCGCTCTAGGGACGTGACCGCCGTTGAGTGCAATGGAAGTTCCCGCGTCTTATTGAACTTTGCCTCCCGGATAATGAGCGTACCGTTGCGCGCATCGAAATCCTGTCGATCCAGATTGATCGCCTCACCGACACGCATACCGGTGACGGTGAGTAACCCAATCAATGTCTGGTAAGTTGCCGCTCGCAGTGGGGAGCTGAGCATTCCGGCGGCGTTGATCAACTCGACAATCTCGTCCTCGCGATACAGATACGGGATAGCTCGGCGAGCCCTCCAGGGCAGCAGGTCCGGCGACGGCACCTCAACTGTGGGATCGGTGGAGTGTAGATAGTTGGTAAGCGCTAAATCTGCCACACGTCGTTAGGCTTGGCGTTACCGGGTAACATGTTTCAGATCGATAGTTACCGGGTAACGAAGGAGATGCGAGATGACTCAAACGACGGCGCAGCGGCAAGCGGCTTATCGAGCAAGGCGCGAGACGGCGGGCAAGGACGGCAACGGTGATCGACGTCTGGATATGTGGGTGAGCACGGAAGCATGTCTTGCGCTGACGCGGCTAGCTCGCCGTTACTCGGTAACGAAGCGTCAGATGCTGGAACGACTAATCGTGCGGGCCGACGACGCGATCGTGCGCCGACTCGATCCCGATTCGGAACAGTGGGCCCAATACTTCGGCCCAGCGCGGTAGCGATTAGAGTTACCCGGTAACGGCTTGCTGTCGGGCGAAGTTGAACGGTAGCAGGTCGCTAATATCGGCATCCGGTGCGCGCTGCGGCAATTCGGTCAGCACGTGCAGCAGATAGGCATGGGGATCGACGCCACAGGCTCGACACGTGAGCATCGGGCTGTAGACCATCGCGCTCGCTTTCGCGCCGTCGACCGTATCGCTGAAGAGCCACGACTTTCGTCCGGTCACAAAGGGCCTGATGTCGCGCTCGATGACGTTATTGTCTATTGCAAACCGGCCATCGTCCACATAGCGACTCAGGTACGGCCATTGCCTGAGACAGTAGCCGATCGCCTCGCCCAGCAGGCTCTTTGGCAGAACCTTCGGCGCGAGCTCGTCGAGCCAGCTCTTGAAGGCGTTTAGCAACGGCACGCTGTGCTGCTGCCGCAAGCGGTACCGGTAATCGGCCAGGGTTTCGCCCTCCGGCAGTGTCTGTTTGGCGAGCGTCTCGACCTGGTACAGCGCCTGGAAGAATTCGAGCGCCTTGGTGATGCGGGGGCTCGGTTTGTTCTTCTGTCCTTTGAGCGCGTCCGTGAACATCCTGCGTCCATGCGCAAGGCATCCGAGGTGCGTGGCCGATTTGACCGTCCGCCACGCGGGCCAGCCATCTGTCATCAGCGTGCCGGCGTAGTCTCCGAGGAAGTCCTTCGGGTACTGCTGGCCACGCCCCGGCTGGTACTCGAACAGCACCACCGGCTGCTCGCTATCCTCGGCGCTTCGGTACACCCACATATACGACGTGGACTGCGCGTTTCGGCCGTTCTCCTTCAGGACCTGGACGGTGGTCTCGTCGCCGTGGATCAGCCACTGGCTTAGCAGAATCTTCCTGAGCGCTTCCCAAATCCGCTTGTAGTGCAGCTCGGCTGGGCGAATGATCCAGTTCGCCAGCGTGCCGCGGCTGACTGCGATGTTCGAGCGCGCGAGCACGTCTTCCATCCGGTACAGCGGCGTGCCATCGACATACTTGCCGGCCGTGACGGCGGCGATCATCGATGGACTGGCGTGACTGCCCGGCAAGGGCTGCGCCGGCATCGGCGCGACCACGATCGGCGTGTGCGTGCCGTGACGCTCGCAGTGGCGACACGCGTACTTGAAACGCGCGTGCTGCAACACCGAGACCTTGACCTCCATGTGCAACTGCTCGCTGATTTCCTCGCCCATCCGATGCATGGCCTTGCTGCAGCAGGGGCAGATCTTCTGGTCCTCGGGTAGGTCGTACTCGATTCGCTCGCGCGGCAGCTCGGCGGGCAGCGGCTTGCGGCCACGTTTGCGGGGGGCAGGCTGATCGAGCTCGGGCAAGCCGGTATCGGGCAGCGTCGGTGCGTCGCCGTCGCCCTCGTCGGACGGCTCGGCGTGGGCTGCCTCTTCGGCTTCGTTAAACACGCGGTCGCGGCGCTTCTCGCTCTTGGGCGCGTACTGCCGGGCCAACGCGAGACGATATTGCTCTTCAAGCGCATCCAGCCGCTTGTTCAGTTCGTCGATGCGGGCGTCGCGTTCGGCTAGCCCGGTTTCGAGTTCGTTGATGTAGGCCTTGGCGGCCCGCGGCAATCGCGACAGATCGGCGGATTTCATGCGCTCCACGATAGCGAAGCTTAGCGCCGGATGGGTTTACGTAAATTTGTAACTGCCGGGCGGGCCGTTGTTGACTCGCAACGTCCAGAAGGAGGCCCGTCGGCAGGGCAGCGGCGATGCCGCCATTCAGCTCGCGTGGCAGTACTGCCGTGCAGGATGACGGCGCACGGCGTCGACATCGACGCCGTCGAGCAGCAGGTGAAGCTGCTCGGCCGTGAGCTCGATCACGGCCTGCTGACGACGGGGCCAAACGAAGCGGTCCGCCTCGAGCCGTTTCATTAAGAGCCAGAATCCCGCCCGGTCATAGAGCAGAAGCTTCACGCGATCGCGTTTGCGGTTGTGGAACGCAAACGCGGCTCGCGCAAGCGGATCGAGCAACATCGACTGCTCGACCAGCGTGACGAGGCTATTGATTCCGGCCCGGAAGTCGATCGGCTCGCGGTGCAGGTAGATCTGCAGGTCCACGTCGAAGCGGAACATCAGTGCGCCCCCAACACTTCGATCATCGCCTTCACGAGAGCGCCATCGTGCGCGGCGCATTCGAGCTGCAGCGTCACGCCATTGGGCAACTGTGCAGACAGCCGCGCCAGCGTCGCTGTCTTCGCCGCTTCGTATCCGTGCGACGATCGCCGCACGCTCACCGGCTCGGGGTTCGTGCGCACCGGCGCCACCTCGTTGAGCGCGACGATCGGCACGAATGCCGATGGCAACGCCTCGACGCTCACCGTCGCACCAGCGGCATTTGCGCGCTCGCGCAATTGAATCCACTTATGCAGTTGGTTGGCGTTCACGCCAGCCTTCAACGCCAGTCCGGCAATTGATGCGCCCGGCTGCAGGCAGGCGTCAATCAGCTTGCGCTTACCCTCGGCGTCAAACTTCCGTTTGCCTGCCGCGGTCACGCCAGTCACCCGCAGCGGAAGGAAATCAACTTCGTTCTGAGTCATAGGTTGCGTCCGCAAGTTGTAGTTGCGGACGCAAGCCTGCGCTCGTTCAGCTTCGGATTCTAGGTGCGCTTAAATTCGCGCTTACGATAGTTGGCGAAGCCACGAACCGCTGAAAGACGATAGGACCACCAGTTGTTACAGGCGTTCTTCGGTTGGCATGCCCATGTCAGTGCATGTTGCGTAGTTATTGTTGGCGCTCCAGTGTCCAGAAAGGATTTAATAAATTGATTTAGCAGGGCGCGATCAAATCTGAAGTGCAACACCTTCCTCGTGTAAGGTGCGCACATGCAAAAAAGAAGAACGTATCAACAGCTTCAGCCTGAAGAGCGCATGACCATTGCAAGCATGAAGCAG
>NZ_JCAQOZ010000007.1:0-50869 GCF_059567945.1 Paraburkholderia sp. BGA-UO-ETr-F12
CGCGATAGCTCAGGGACGCATTCACGGCCCGAGTTCCTTATTCCATCAAAGCATAGAGATCCGTCGCTTCATAACTTTCAGGCTTATGATAGCAATTTGACCGGATCTTGGTCAGATCCCTTGTACCGGCTGATCATCTCGGATGCGTCGGTAAACGCGACGCGCCGGTTGTCCTTCGGACTCGCGAGGCCATATTTCGCGTTCGCGTGCTCCTGAAAGGCCTCGAGAAAGCGTGTCTGCTGGTCGACCTTGCCGAACGGTTCCAGCCGTCGCCCGGTCAGCAGATTGACCTCCGGCACCACAAAATGGATATGGATCTTGCGCTCGATCGGCTCGCCGCTTTTGCGGTCGGCGTAGCTTTTAAGCCGCGGCACGTGCGCCTCGGCATAAAACGCATACTCGTCGGGTCGATAGGCGGAAAAGGCAAACGCTTCGAAGTCACGCGCAATCGCTTCCAGCACGTCGCGCGAGACCTCGTCCTCCTTGAATGACAGGGTGATTGTCAGATACCGCTCGGCCGCCGTGTCCATCGACTGGATGATCTCGTTCGTCAGGTCCAGGTCGCCCGCGAGAATGACCCGCTCGTCCATCTCGTCGCGCTCGAACTCGCGATCCTGCTTCTGGCCTTTCTCCAGATATTCCTTGATGCCGTCATGGTGGCCACGCACGCGGATCAGCATGAGCCGGCCTCCGGCTGCGCGCGCGCCTCAAGCCACAACTCGACCTGCGCAATGCGCCGCTCGAGACCGAAATACACGTTCGCGTACAACAGGTGCCGCGCTGCCATGACCTGAGCGCGCACGCCGTCGCAGTGCGTGCGGCTCAACGCGCCCCGCCCGGCGCCAATGAGTTCGCAGTGCAGCCGCGTTTCAAGCTCGGCCACTGATGCGATCGCCTTCTGCACCTCGCTCATGTCGTCTCCGTATCAGGTCACCGTATCAGTCGACCTTGCCTAACGTCGCTTTCAGGTACCGCGAGATCATCTGCAACTGGTCAAGCAACTGCGCATACGTCGCCTCGGACAGCTTGCCGCGCACGTGCTCGGAGTTCGCACGGTGCGCGATCTGGTTCAGGTTGTTGCTCGTCTTGTTGAACACGTACAGCAGGCGCTTGCGATCGGTGCTTGCCTTCGGTCGCGCGACGATCTGCGTGCGGTTGGTCAGCACCGCTTGGCGGAAAAACTCCGATTGCGTCATCCCGCTTTGCGCCACCTTGGCAAGGTACGCTGCGCGATCCGCATCCGACAGACGGAACGCGATCGGCTTGCCCAGCCCTGCCACGCCATTGCTTTTCTGCTTTGGCATCACCAGAGCCCCTTTGAGCGACTACGGTCGATTTCAGCGCCGACCATCGCAAACGGCCTGCCGTCGTCATCGATCGGATGCGCGCGAAACTCGTATTCCGGCCACCGCAACTCGCACTCGCGCAGCACGCGCATCGCCTGGTCCCCCGTCATTGGCCACGTATAACCGGCCCACGGCGGATAACGCGGCTCGCTGCCGCGCTCATCGGCACGCGGCCCCACGACAAGCTGGATCACCCATTCGCTGCTCGGAATCATCGCCTGACCTCCGTATTCGCTACATATGCATTACGCATACCTGGCAGTGCTTAGTGTCGGTAACGGAGTGCCGACATGCTGACGCGGCAGTAGCCCGCGTCGGGGTTTCAAAGGGGCTCGCCCCTTTGGCACGAGATATTTTACGGGATGCGTAGCATCGCGTAAACATATCCGACGTGCCTCGCCTCGCCTTCAATTTTAACCGCGCTACCTCACAATACCCGCCTACACCCCGAACCATACCCTAAATGCACCTTTCAGGTGGACATCAACAGACACCAAGTGGACACAACATACCCATCATATGCCATCATCATCCCGTCCAGTACCCTCCCAGCAGACACCAATGCCCAAGATTGACATTGATGCCATTACCCAGTCGCTCGCACCCGACCATGACGCCCCTTCCGATCGCCGCGAATCGGCTTTGCTGGTCGATCTGATCGAGCACATTGACGCCGCCATTGCGAGAGGCGTCCCACGCGCCGTCGTCCTGTCGCGCCTCCATGAAGGCGGATTCACCATGACACTCCCGGCTTTCATCAAGGCCTTGCAGCGGATTCGCAAACGCCTGGGTAGGCCAGCCCCCCGCCGAGGTTCGCGCAACCCCGACCAGGCCATTGCGCAACCAGCCACACCGACACCTCAACCTCGGCCCGCATCGCCAGTCACTCACGCGCCTACGCCCAACGCAGCGTCTGCCATGACGAATAGCGCCACCGTCAAGACACGTGAAGAACTGCAACGCGACAACCCAACCTTGTCGAGCGTTCAGATCAGCAAACTGGTTGCCCAGCAGTACGCCGATCCAGTCGTTACGTCCGAAGAGCTTGAAGAAATGAAACGCAAATACAACCCACCTCAGGTGAAGCGCTAAACCGTATCGCCCCGCCGCGCTGCGCCGGGTCGGGCCGCTCCCCATGCATCCTGCATGGGTCCCCGTGGCCCTCGATACGGGCGCGCGGCGCGCGCCAATCCGCCTGGTGGTCGTCAGGCGCAGCAAAGGGTTTTCAGAAAAGGGGCGGTATTCAGGGTTTTACTGCCGTGCCGTTAATGGGGTCGGTTCCGGTATGGGGCGAAATGACACCCTAAGCGCCCGTCAAGCGGCGAGCGCGTTAAGGATCGGGCATTCCGGCACGTCTTCGCCAGAGCATTGCGAGATCATTGTCACGAGCACCGCTTCAATGCGCTGGAGGTCGGCAATCTTGGCGCGAACCTCGGCTAGATGCGGTTCGGTCCGGCGCTGCACCTCCGCGCAGGTCTGGCTTCTGCAATCGACAAGATGAAGCAGGCCGCGGACCTCGTCGATGCCAAAGCCGAGTTCGCGCGCCCTGAGGATGAAGCGCAGGCGGCGGACGTCGGTTTCGTCATAGATGGGGGCATCGCAGAATCTGGTCGTAAACGTACGCTAAGGTTCTGACTGGCGGTTTTGTGTGCGTAATGGACGGAATCCATCTTCCGGCAATTTCATATCACCCCAGAGGTAATCGCCGGTGAGGCTGATGTGCTCCCAGCCCAAGGGCGCCGAATGGCTGAGCAATGCGTCGTTGATGTCGCGGCCTTGCCCTCGAAGATAATCTGCCGCTTGCCCCAGATAGACGGTGTTCCACAGGATGATCGCCGCCGACACGAGATTGAGGCCCGAGGCCCGGTGCCGCTGATTTTCAAATGTGCGATCCCGTATCTCACCAAGCCGATTGAAGAATACGGCACGGGCCAAGGCGTTGCGGGCCTCACCTTTGTTGAGATTGGCGTTGGTGCGGCGACGCAGATCGATGTCATCAAGCCAGTCGAGCATGAACAGAGATCGTTCTAGACGGCCAATTTCCCGTAGCGCCCGCGACAATGAATTCTGCCGCGAATAGCCCGCGAGCTTCTTCAGCATGACGGACGCACTGACTGTACCGGTGCGGATCGATGCGGCCAGATGCAGCACATCCTTCCAATCGTCCTCGATGGCCTTCACATTGATGGTCCCGCCGATCAATTGATCGAGGGCGGCAAATTCGACGCTGGGCGTAAGCGTATAGAGCCGCCGCTCGCTGAGGTCGCGAATACGCGGGGCAAACCGGAATCCCAGCAAATGGCAAAGCCCGAACACATGATCGACAGCGCCAGCGGTGTCGGTGGCATGCTCCTTGATCTCCAGTTGGCTCTCATGGTTGAGCAGGCCATCGATGACATGCGCCGCCTCGCCAGCGTTGGCGGCGATGACCTTGTTGTAAAATGGGGCATAGCGGTCTGACACGTGGGTGTAGAAGAGGACCCCGGACTCTGAGCCATATTTGGCATTGTAGTCCGCGCGGCCTTCGCCCTTGGCGCCGGCTCGGTAAAACTGACCATCTGACGACGAACCGGTGCCTGGTCCCCAGATCGCCGAATGCGGCAAGACATGATGGTAATCGACGATGGCCGCCAGTGCGGCCGCATAGGTTTCGTCGCGGATGTGCCACTGCGCGGTCCAGATCAGGCGGGCGTGCGTCAACCCTTGCGAGCTTTCTGCCATGCGCCCCAACCCGAGATTGGTGGCATCGGCCAGGATGGCGGCCATCAAGGCTGGCCCATCCTGGGGCGGCTCGCCGCTTCGCACGTGGGCGAAGTGATCGCCAAACCCTGTCCATACCGCAACTTCGGCGAGCAGATCGGTGATGCGGATGCGCGGCAATAGGCCGTAAAGCTGGGCTTTGAGCACCTCGGCTTCCTCGGGAACGGCGTTGCGGAGCGGGGAGATTTTGAGACCGCCATCGTCGAGGATTACGTCGGGCAACTGGCCCTTCAACGCTTTGCGGTTAACCTCGGCCATGCGTGCACCGAGCCTTTGGCGTCGATCGGCGAGCCAGGCAGCAAACGAGGTATCGACCGCGACGGGGACATTCTGCTCGAGGAGCATGGTTTCGAACGCGGGCTTTGGAAGCAAATAGTCACTCAGCGTCCGATATGCCCGGCTGCCCTCGACCCAGATCGCGCCCGACGCCAAGCGCTCCCGCAAATGCACAATGACTGCGATCTCATAGGCCCGGCGATCCACCGTGCCGTCCTGAAGAACGAGCTTGCGCCAGCGAACCCGAAGAAATCCTAGCGGCACGTTGGGCGGAAGAGCCCGCCGGTTGGCCGTATACATGTCATTGAGTATAGCGACTGCCGCAAGAACGGGTTCGTTCGACTTCGCTGCCCTGAACGTAAAGGCCGCCAGAAAAGGCGGGGCGAAACGCCGTACCGATGGATAGCGTTGAAGCACATCCTCAAGGCCGTCTTCGCTCCCAGCAGTGAGCAACTCGGTTTCGCGAACGCTGCGCTCGATGTTCGACCATCCAATTTCCCGGTCAATTGCATCTCTAGGATCTTCGGGATTCCAGCGCCCTTCGATCAACAGGCGTCCGAGGGCTGCATAGATTTTGCCAATTTCCTTCAGACGGCCAGCTTCCTCGACAAGCCGGTCGGAGCGCGATCGGGCGGCACGACGGAAGAGCGACCCGATCATCTTTTCCATCATGAAGACGGCGGCGTCGGTCAGCGCCACTTCAATTTCGATGGTGAACGCGCAGAGCGTCGCGGTACGCCGAACCTCATCCAGCCTCGATAGATGCTGTGCGCTCATGATCGCCGCCTCGCGTGCCATGACGGCATAGCGGTTGGCGTGAATGGTGCGCGCCCGCTCCGGCTCGATGGCCAGACCCCGCGCTATTTCCAGCCTTTCAATCACTGCGGCGAGGTTGCCGGCGCTCGGCGCTTCGGGATATTCGCGCAACCAGGCCAACGTCGTCCGGCCAAGAGCTGGCCCCGTAATGAGCAATTGTGCGAGATTATCCCGCTGGTCGCCAGATAGGCCACGCGCAATTCCGGAATAAGCAGATTTTCGCGCACGGGCGCGGGCTACTAGGGCGATACGCTCGAACGTATCGCTGGCCGGCAAGGTGACATTGTTGTCGCGCATGGCCTGCACCATTGCCACAACGATCGCTTCGCCCCTGTCGGTCGCTGCAGCCACATCGGCGGCGATTTCGAACAGCGCACGCCTATCTGAAACCACGAACGGGCGCATGCCCAGCCACGCTTCGGCTTGAGCGCGATGTTCGCGCAGCGTCGGGGATCGATCTGCATAGAGGTCAAAATCCTTGACTGTGCAGGTGAGCTGTTCGGCGAGCAGCGCCAGCATCGGCAAGGGCGGTGCCTCATCTGCGCGAAGGGCTCGGCCCGGCGCTCGTAAATAGCAAAGCTGGACGGCAAAGCCGATCCGGTTAGCGGGACGACGCCGACGAAAGATCTCCGCCAGCTCCGCACTGCCCAGCGTGTAGACCCGCTCAATGCTGGAATGGTCTGTCGGGGGATCGAACAGCGCCGCACGCTGCCCGGGAGTGAGGATGGTTTTGCCCGCCATGTGCGATTCCCGATTTCACGTGTCACTTATTCATATTGAGAACCGTTTATCATCCATAGACAAAATGACGGATTATATGACACTATCGTGTCCAGTGGCAGGGTGCTGGCAACCGCGCTCCATAAACGGACGTATATGTGACATGCTCATCGGATATGCCCGCGTCTCGAAGGCCGATGGCTCGCAGGCCCATGACCTGCAACGCGATGCGCTGGTTGCCGCCGGTATCACCGCCGACCAGATCTACGAAGACAGTGCATCGGGACGCCGTGATGATCGCCCAGGGCTCGACGCCTGCCTGAAGGCACTGCGTGCCGGCGACACTCTGGTCATCTGGAAGCTGGATCGTCTAGGCCGCGACCTGCGACACTTGGTCAACACCGTCGGCGAACTGACCACGCGCGAAATCGGTCTCAGGGTTCTCGCAGGAGAAGGTGCCTCGATCGACACAACGACTGCCAATGGCCGCCTCATTTTCGGAATTTTCGCCGCACTGGCAGAATTCGAGCGCGAACTGATCGTTGAGCGCACAAAAGCTGGTCTCGCGGCGGCCCGCGCGCGCGGGAGGAAAGGAGGACGGCCATTCAAGATGACGCCAGCCAAGCTTCGCCTCGCGCAGGCGGCGATGGGAAAGCCGGAAACCGTCGTGGCAGACCTTTGTGTGGAAATCGGGATTACTCGGCAAACACTGTACCGGTTTGTCGATCCCAAGGGCGCATTGCGCGCCGAAGGCGAGCGCCTGCTCGGTCAGAGGAAAACTGGAAAATCTGATGAGCGAACCGTTAAAATCTCTGAGTGAACGGGAACAGGACACGTTGCGGTTGCTGCTGGCGGGACATGATGCCAAGTCGATCGCAAGAGATCTCGGTCTTTCGGTTCACACGGTCAACGACCGCCTTCGCGAGGCACGACGCAAACTCGGCGTTTCCAGCAGCCGAGAGGCAGCCCGGCTTCTCGGCCAAGCTGAGGGCGAACACCCCAAATCTCTTGCACCCACAAATTTCGGGATGGCCGAGCAGGAGATTGGAACTCAACAGACGGTGCGCACCGGCCCACTTACGGGCATCAACCACCGTCGCTGGTGGCTCGCAGGAGGATTACTCGTGTTATTTGCCATCGTCGCCGTCGCCTTCCTCTCAGTGAATGGCGTAGAGGAACCCCGCGCTTCTTCAGCGCTCGCGAGCCAAGCTAGCGCCCCTTCGCCCGCGCCGTCCAGTGCGGCTAGTGCAAGCCAAGCCCAAAAATGGCTGATGCTTGTCGACCAGCAGAACTGGTCGGAGAGTTGGCGCGAGGCGGGGACGATATTCCGTTCCCAGATTTCAGCAGATGGCTGGGCCTCTGCAATCGTCCCAGTCCGTAAGCCGCTTGGCGCGGTAATATCCCGTTCGCTTGCCAAGGCGACGAAAGCCACCTCGCTACCCGGCGTGCCAGCAGGGGAATATGAGGTTCTCGAGTTTCAAACGAACTTTGCCGCCAAGCGAGGGGCGATTGAGACGGTGATACTGGCAAAAGAACAGGCCGGATGGAAGGTAGATGGTTATTTCATCCGCTAACATTCTGATCGACGGGAAGCGCTGAGATGATCCAGTCAATCATCGCCCTCATCGCAATAGGCCTGCTGATCCGCATGTCCTTCCGTGCCAATGCTCGCTTCCGCAAAGAGGTCCGGTTGCCCATGCAATGGGCATTGGACGGATCGGTAAATTGGACCGCGCCTCGCGTTTTTGCGCTTGCGATGACGCCAGCTTTGGCTTCCTGTATTTTGTCCGCCATCGTCGCGGTGACACTTTTTCTGTCGCCCAGACCGGGCCAAGAAGGAATGGAAATTCCAGGGGTGATTTTCATAGCCTTGGTTTTCCTGACCGCGCACTGGTTCCATCTCTGGATGATTGAGAAGTCACTGAAAAAGAACGACCTCTGATCCCCAGCGATCCGGGCACCTGATACGTTAAAGCCAGAGCCATTGCCGCTCCGCTCGACAAGCGCAGGCCTTAGCGTACGTTTACGACCAGATTCTGCGATGCCCCCTAGATGCGATAACCGCTGGCGCTGCGCGGCGGGTCGGGTAGCAGGCCGATCTTCTCGTAATAGCGGATGGTCTCCAGATGGCAGCCGGTCGCACGGGCCAATTGGTGGCGCTGCAGTCCCTTGGCGGAAAGAAGAGAATTCATGGTGAAAATACCTCTTGAGTCTGTACTGGCTACAGAGCCTATCCTGTTTTCAGTCAGAAATCGAGGATGGTTTGCGATGAACGAAATTGGTAGCAAGACATTGAATTCTTCGAAGGCGGCCGCCGAACCGGATCGGCGCGAGGGCGGGCTCGCGGCGATAAGCGTTATCGGCGCTTTTCTGGCATCGGCCTGTTGCATCGTCCCGCTGCTCCTGGTGACACTCGGTGTATCGGGCGCATGGATCGGCAACCTGACGATGCTCGAACCCTATAAGCCCTATATCGCGGCGGCGACACTCGTGCCGCTCGGGTTTGGCTTCTGGCAGGTCTATTTCAAGCCCAAAGCCGCGTGCGAGCCGGGTTCCTACTGCGCCCGTCCGCGCTCCGCCATCATCACCAAGACCGCGCTTTGGATCGCAACGATCCTCATCGTGCTCGCCAGCACCATCGGCTGGTGGGCGCCGCTGTTCTATTGAAACGAGGAGATAACCACGTGAAATACCTGTCGAAACATCTGGTCGCCGCGGCTGCGCTTGGCTTGAGCGGTACTATTATGCTGCCACTTGCCCTTCCCGCGTCCGCACAATCCGCGTCGGAAACGGTTACCGTCAAGGAGCTGACGCAGACCTTCGCAATCGAGAACATGTATTGTGCCCTTTGTCCGGTCACCGTGCGCAAGGCCATGGAAGGCGTTGCGGGCGTGAAGTCGGTCAAGGTGGATTTCGAGGCCAAGACGGCGACGGTTGCCTATGACCCGTCGACCGCGACGGTCGCGGCCATTGCCGCTGCTTCCACCAATGTTGGCTATCCTGCCAAGGCGATCGGGAGTTGAGTCCGTGCCTGACCGGTCCATGCTTGGCGTCGGAGTGGTTGGCGTCTTGATCGCGGCGCTGTGCTGTCTGGTGCCGATCCTGCTGGTGGCGGCAGGTTTGATCGGCGTGGGAGCGCTGACAACAGCGGTCTACGGTCTGGTGCCAATTCTCATCCTCATCATTGCCGCAGCCGGTTACCTGCTGTGGCGACATCGTTCACACATCGATACCAGGAAACATTAGGAGATTTTCATGTCTGACTGCTGTGCGCCCCAAAAAGGCAATGGCCGCTACGATCTTGCGGTGATCGGTGCCGGTTCGGCCGGGTTCTCGGCCGCAATCACGGCCTCTGAGCAGGGGGCGAATGTCGCCCTGATCGGCCACGGCACGATCGGCGGCACCTGTGTCAATGTCGGCTGCGTACCGTCGAAGACGATGATCCGCGCTGCCGAGGCGCTGCATGGTGCACGCGCCGCGCATCGCTTTCCCGGTCTTGCCGGGGAAGCCAACGTCGCTGACTGGGGCCGTTTGGTCGCCGCCAAGGACGACCTGGTGACCACGCTCAGGCAGAAGAAATATGTCGACCTTCTGCCACAATACAACGGCGTCGCCTATCTGGAAGGGAAAGCGCGCCTGAATGGTCAGGGCGCTCTGATTGTGAACGGCGATCCGATCATGGCTGGCAAAATCATCATTGCTACCGGATCAGCGCCGGCCCTGCCGGACATTCCCGGCATTGGGGATGTGCCTTACCTCACCAGCACGACCGCGCTCGAGCTTTCCGAGCTGCCGCGTTCGCTGCTGGTGATCGGCGGTGGCTATATCGGCTGTGAACTGGCGCAGATGTTCGCCCGTGCCGGGGCGGAAGTGACACTTGTAACCCGCCGCCGCCTGTTGCCGGAAGCCGAGCCGGAAATCTCCGCAGCATTGACCGGTTATCTTCGCGACGAGGGCATTACCGTCCTAACCGGCCTCTCCTATCGCCGGATCGCGCGCACGGACCGCGGTGTCGAACTGACGGTCGCCATCGACGGAGCGGACGAAGTGATCGCGGCCGAGCAGGTGCTTTTGACCACTGGGCGGTCCCCGAACACCGGCGGTCTTGGCCTTGCCGAGGCGGGAGTTAAGCTATGCGGTAATGGCGGCGTCTTGGTTGATGAGCGGATGCGCACCTCAAAGCCTGGCGTCTATGCGGCAGGTGATGTCACCGGTCGCGACCAGTTCGTCTATATGGCAGCCTATGGCGCCAAGCTCGCTGCCCAAAACGCACTGAACGGTGACAGCCTTGTCTATGACAATGCGGCCATGCCGTGGGTGACGTTCACCGATCCGCAGGTCGCGGGCGTCGGCCTGACCGAACAGGCGGCTCGCGACGCCGGCTTCGAGACCAAGACTTCGATCGTATCTCTTGACCAGGTGCCGAGGGCGCTGGCCGCGCGCGACACGCGCGGGCTCATCAAACTGGTTGCCGACGCCAAAAGCGACCGATTGCTTGGTGGACAGATCCTCGCGCCCGAGGGCGCCGACAGCATCCAGACGGTGGTGTTGGCCATCAAGCACGGCATGACGGCGAAGGCGCTCGGCGAGACAATCTTCCCTTATCTCACCACGGTCGAAGGGTTGAAACTGGCGGCGCAGGGCTTCGGCAAGGACGTGGCGAAGCTGTCATGCTGCGCCGGATAGGAGGCTTCGATGGAACCTTCGAACGGATACGGCCTTGCGGGATTGCTCGCGGCTAAGATCGTCTGCTGCGGCGCGATTGTACTGGCAGCAACAGGCGCGATCAGCTTTGCCGGCCTTGCCAGTTGGCTGGTCGGCGGCGGCTACTTCTGGCTGGCAGCGGCCGTCTTGGCCATTGTCGGAATCTACTTGTGGCGGCACCGCGCGCGGGCAAATGGCAAGACCGACGGCAAAGGCCCCGTCGGTCAACCGATATACGGTCGGCGCAAGTAGTTCTGCTCAAAAGCGTCGCCGGATGTCATGTTGAGAAGGGTATTATTGCAGGCAGGGCGTTGCAAACCTTGCTGTGGGGGTTAGGTTTTTTGTCAGGGGGAAAAGTAGTCTTTTAGGAGAGGAGAATTGCATGAGCGATAACAAAAGCTTCGATCTGATCGTGATCGGAGGTGGGACGGGTGGAAATGGTGTCGCCCGGATGGCCGCTGACGCTGGCTGGAAGGTCGCCAGCATCGACGCCCTTCCTTTCGGCGGCACCTGTGCATTGCGAGGCTGCGATCCCAAAAAGATGCTGATCGCCGTGACTGAGGGCATTGACTGGGCCCGCAACTTGAGCGGCAAGGGGCTGGAAGCACAGACATCCGTCGACTGGGCGGACATGATCGCCTTCAAGCGCACGTTCACCGACGCGATGCCTGGTCGCATCGAGGGCGGGCTGGAGAAAGCCGGTATCACCGTGTTGCATGGCGAGGCACGCTTCACCGGGCGAGACAAGATCGAGGTGAATGGCGAGATCTTGTCGTCCCGGAACTTTCATATCGCCACCGGCGCTCGGCCAATGACGCTGAATATCCCCGGCGAGGAGTTGCTGGCGACTAGCACCGACTTTCTCGAGCTGCCCGAACGGCCGGACCGGGTCGTGTTCGTCGGCGGCGGATTCATTGCGATGGAATTTGCCCATATCTCCAAACGCGCAGGGGCGCGGGAAGTCACGGTTCTGGAGATGATGGAGCGACCGCTGGGCAATTTCGACCCCGACCTGGTCGGTATCCTTTCCGAGGCGACCGCCGATCTGGGGATTGACCTGCGGACCGAGGCCAAGGTTCTGAAGATCGAGAAAGACGGGTCGGATTTCACCGTTACCTATAAGACGCCGGAAGGAAAGCAGACGATCAATTGTGATCTGGTGGTTCATGCCACCGGGCGCGTGCCCAACATCGAGCATCTCAACCTGGAGGCCGCGGGCGTGGAATACGGCCGCAAAGGCATCAAGGTCAGCCCCTACATGCGGACCACAAATTCCGCCATTTTTGCAGCCGGCGACTGTGCCGACAGTGGGCCTAATCTGACCCCGGTTTCGGCCAACGAAGGCCGGATTGCAGGCAAGAACCTGCTCGCAGGAAAGGATGAGCGCGCGGTCAGTTATCCGCCGATCCCAAGCGTTGTCTTCACGCTGCCGCAGCTTTCCTCGGTCGGCCTGTCCGAAGCCGCAGCACGCGACAAGGGGCTGGCCTTTGACACGCATTTCGAAAAGACCGCCGGCTGGTACTCGTCGCTGCGGGTCGGGGCGCGCTACAGTGCCTACAAGGTTCTGGTCGAGAACGGGACCGGCCATATTCTTGGTGCACATCTGATCGGCCCCGGAGCGGAGGAACAAATCAATCTCTTTGCCATGGCTATGGGCGCAGGGCTGACCGCGAACAGGATCAAGGGCATCATCTTCGCCTATCCCAGCTATGCGTCGGACATCAGTTCGATGGTGTAGCTGATGCGGCAAGGCTGGCATTTCGATTGCGGGCGTCTCTGAAAACGCTCGACGCGACGGGGAGCAGAGTTTGGGAGGCGCCCCACCGGCAGACACACGATCGTTTCGAACGGCCAACGGCCTTACCATCGAGGACAGCATGAGCAAAGGAATGTCCCCCAGTCAGCGATTCCCGACGGTCGAGCGTCTTAGTCCTGCCCGTTCAGCAGGATTACGCCCATGACCAAGCGCCGGGTCTGTGATTCCGAGGCACCCTACGGCGATCCGGGCATGCATCTCGGCCGCCTCGCACTCGGTCTCTCCGACAGCGCCGCTGCGTCGACCGACGCGCGTGCGGTGATCCGCGATATCGGACGGTTGCTGTCCGCGGCAACGCTTCGCGTCGATCGCATCTTTGTGAGCGCGCAGCCGCTGCATCCGGCCTTCCGTGCCCGGACCTATCTCTGGCTTGCCGACGACGACAGAGTTCGTGTCATCGATTGGCCGCATGGTCTGAAGAACCGACCGGGCTATCTCGCTTCCCCGGATCATCATGTGCACACGACGCGCACGGAGCTCCGCGTTCCTCGCCTGCAGGACGTCCGAGCGTTTCGGTGCGACCTCTACGGCGAACTTAGGGCTGACGGCTTTACCGACTATCTTATCGTTCCGCTGCGCTTCGGTGATGGCACGATCAATACTCTCTCCATCGCGACACGCCGGCGGAACGGCTTTCCGGAGGTGGCTTTGGAGGGTTTTCGGCGGCTGGTCGGTCTTCTGACCGTGATACTGGAGCGCCTGGTCGCGCTCGAAAACATCGATATTACCCTGAGGACCTATCTCGGCGGGGCATCCGGCACCCGGCGGAGCGTCGGGCGACCCGGCGCCGTAACGATCCGGCGATAGAAGCAACTCGCCCGGCCGGTATGGCAACATCCGCCGTCTCCGCCAGCGCGCACCTTGAGCCACACCGCGTCCTGATCACAATCGATGCGCAGTTCCTCGACCTGCTGGACTTGCCCACTCGTCGCGCCCTTATGCCAAAGACACTTGCGGGACCGGCTCCAGTACCAGGCCTGACCGGTCTCGATCGTCTTTTCCAGCGCCTCCGCATTCATCCACGCCAGCATTAGCACCACACCGTTCGCCGCATCCGTGGCGACTGCAGGAATGAGCCCATCCGCGTTGAATTGCGGCGTCAGAATGGAGTTTTCTTCGATCGTTTCCGCGAGGTCCGCGGCCGGCGTGGTCATGGGCAAGGGCGTATCTCCGAGTGTACGGGGTATTTCGCGATTGGAGTGTGCCGGCTCAAAGGATGGTTGGTGGTTGGCGGCTGCCGGGCCGTGCTTTGGGCTCGTCACATGTGCATGTCGGGGAGGCATCTTCCCGACGAGATGAAGCCCGGCGCCAGCGCATGAGGGCATAGCCGGCGGCTCCAGCCAGGAGTGTCAGCACACCCCCTATCACGAGACCTTGCCCGCTGAACCAGCCCAAAACGCCGCCCACCGCCGAGCCGATGACTACCGGTCCAAGGCAGCAAAGCGCGACTAAAGGCGCGATGATGATCGCGGTCACGATGCCGGCGGTCGGTTTGTCGTCCAAGGCGCTCTCCGTTCTGATCGCAGATCCATAGCATCGCTGCGGCGCGGTCCATTAATCACAAGCACGACCGCGTCGGGTATCCCGATGACGCGATCGCTGCCAAAGAGATTCGTTACACCCTGTACTCGGTACAGGGTCAAGACAAAATCTTGATCGCTTGGCCACGTAGGCACTGCGGAAACAGAGATTGGTAGCGCCACGGTTCATGATGCTTGAAAACCCCAGCTACGGTCTTCAGACGACAGCGACTGCTCAACGGGTTCCACTTTCCAACGCCCTCACAGAAGCGTGATCGCAAATCGTTGAAATCCCCCTTGAGTCTGTAGTGACTACAAGGCGTAGGCTACTTCGCAAATCGCTGTTCAACGATGCAGAAAGTGAGCAATTATGGAGGCATCATCAGGTCTCAAAGGATCCCGAACGTCGGCGACCGCCGCCATCCACGTGACATCGGAACACCAGCGGGGCGGACGCCAGCAACTGCTCGCCGCCGGCGGCATTCTCGGGGCGATCGCCGTCTCGAGTTGCTGCGTCATCCCGTTTGCCCTGTTCACCGTGGGCATCGGCGGAGCCTGGATCAGCAACCTCACCGCCCTCGAACCGTATCAACCGATTTTTGCCGCCATGACGTTCGGTATCCTCGGCTACGGGTTCTATCTCGTCTATCGCGAGCCAAAGGTCGCCTGCGCTGAGGGCTCCTATTGCGCCCAGCCCAAGTCGGGACGGATCGCCAAAGCCGGCCTCTGGGTTGCCACCGTCCTCGTCATCGTCGGACTAGGGTTCCCGAGACTTGCGCCCCTGTTCCTCTAAGCCAAAGGAGAATGATCCCATGATCCGCCCTGTCGCAGTTGCCGTTCTCCTCGCTCTGCTTTCCCCGCTCGCCGCCGTGGCCGGCGAGAAGACTGTTATACTGAACGTTGACAACGCCACCTGCGCGCTCTGCGCCCCCATCGTCAAAACGGCCCTCTCTCGTGTCTCGGGTGTCACAGCGGTCCAGGTAAAGGAAGCCGACGCAATGTCGGGTGCTGTCGCCACGGTCTCTTTCGATGACGCAGTCACCGGCGTACCGACCCTCATTGCTGCGACGACCAACGCCGGCTATCCGTCGCATGTGGCGCAATAGCCGCCGGCTGATTGGCGGCGGCGGGCGGAGAGCGGTATCACCTCTCTTCGCTGCTCCACATCGGCACGCTGCTGCCTCAAAGGGTGAACGGCGCCGTCGAAAATATCCACCCGGCGGGTGCGAAGTTGCAGGTGTGTAGGAGACTGCAGCTATGGCCGCGAACACCATCGAGCAAAGTACCTTTTGGAAACGGCACCTGGACAAATTCGGGGCCGCCGGATCGGTCTTCGCGGCGCTCTGCTGCCTCGGTTCCCCGGTACTCCTTTCGATTGTATCGGCCGTCGGGCTTGGCTTCATCAAAAGAGATGCGATCCTGTTCCCATTGTTAGCAGCGTTTCTGGCCGTCACCCTACTCGGGCTATATCTTGGAACACGCAGCCATCATCAACCGTGGGCTCTCATCATCGGGGGGCTCAGTACGCTGGCGATAGCGGTCGTGTTTCTCGGTCTCATGCCAAGCCTTGTCCTGGCCTACGTCGGCATTTCTGGTTTGATCGCCGCCAGTTTTCTCAATGTCTGGCTCAGAGTACGCCAGCTAAGGAGCCGGTAACACCGAAACAATCAGTTCGCTTTTGGCGAACGGGAGACGATGTAGGCGTATCTCTGGTCATGGAGCCGGCGTTGCCCGGCGATCAACCGGCGTTCCGGTTCTCGCTCGATGTCATCGGGACCTTTATCGGGCTCAACGATTTGGCTCGCGAGCGACGATAGCGTTGCGGTTACGTTGCACGATATCGGAGACGGTGTTCTTGCTGAGCCCAAGTTCGCGACCAATGAGCCGATAGCTGCGGCCTTCAGCAACGAGCGCCAGAACTCGCGGAGCCAGACGGTCCGACTTCGGGCGCTGCCCCCGCTGTCGACCGAGTTTCTTGCCGCGCGCTTTGGCAACGGCCAAGCCCGATTTGACCCGTTCGCTGATAAGATCGCGTTCGAATTCAGCGATACCGGAGAGGAAAGTCGCCAGCATACGGCCATGAGGAGATGACAGATCGAAGGTCATGCCGTTCATGGCGATGACTGAGACCTTCCAGCTTTCCAGCTCGCGCAACGTGTTGAGGAGATCGATCGTCGAGCGTCCCCAGCGGGAGAGTTCTGTGACCAGGATGGCGTCGATATGTCTGGCCTGAGCGAGCGCCATGATCTTCTTGCGCTCGGCCCGGTCCAGCTTCACGCCCGAGCCCGTCTCTTTATATATGCCGGCAATTTTATATCCGGCACGTCCGGCGAAGGCGGTCAGATCTCGCTCCTGTCGTTCGCAGGACTGATCAGCCGTCGAAACCCGGCAATAGATGGCCACGCGCTGTCCCAATTGAACCCTCGTGGTTTTGTGGCTCGCAAAGCCTTGATTTGCATGGGGCGATTGTTGTCCAAAACAGACTGTACTTCAACAGGGACAACGCGCGCATGCCAAGACGACATATTCTCGCCGAGCGACAGCGCTCGGCGTTGCTCGACCTGCCGACGGACGAGTTATCACTGCTGAAGCATTACACATTGGGCGACGACGATCTGGCAAACATTCAGGAACGCCGCAGACCAGAAAACAGGCTGGGTTTCGCCCTGCAGCTTTGTGCACTACGCTATCCAGGGCGCGCGCTGGCTCCGGGCGAAATGATTCCGCATGAAGTCCTTTCCTTCATCGGAGCTCAGCTCGGCGTTCCGGCCGATGCGCTTCTCACCTATGCCGCCCGGCGTCAGACCCGCCAGCAACATATGGAGGCGTTGCGCGAGATCTACGGCTACAAGACATTCACGGGGCGCGGGGCCCGTGATCTGCGGGATTGGCTTTTCGATCAGGCTGAAGATGCCAGGTCGAACGAAGATCTGGCGCGGCGCTTCGTCGCGCAATGCAGGAAAATGGTGACCATCCTGCCGGCGGCGTCAACGATCGAGCGTCTGTGCGCCGATGCCCTTGTTGCCGCCGAGCGATGCATTGAGACACGGATAGCGGAAAGGCTCGACTTTAGTGTGCGCGAGCAACTGGACGGGCTTCTGACCGAAATGGTTGACGGAAACATCAGCCGTTTCATCTGGCTTCGCCAGTTCGAAGTCGGCAGCAATTCCGCATCAGCGAACCGCTTGCTTGATCGGCTGGAGTTCCTGCGCGGTCTGGAAGTCGATCCCCAGATCCTCCTAGGCGTACCGCCACACCGCATCGCGCGCCTGCGTCGGCAGGGCGAGCGTTACTTCACGGATGGCCTGCGCGACATCAGTTCGGATCGGCGGTGGGCGATCCTCGCCGTTTGCGTCGTCGAATGGGAAGCCGCGATCGCCGATGCCATCATCGAAACCCACGACCGCATCGTTGGGAAAACTTGGCGAGAGGCGAAACGGCTACATGACGAGCGGATTGCCGGTTCCAAGGCCGCAGTCACCGATACGCTTCGCGCTTTCACGGCATTGGGAGCCTCTTTGCTGGAAGCTCGCGACGATGGTGTTCCGTTGGACAATGTGTTGGCACGGTCGGCCGAATGGCATCAGCTTGAACAGCTGGTTGCCGTAGGGACGCAACTCACCAGTACATTGGCAGACGAGCCGTTGGCTCACGTCGGACAAGGGTATCATCGTTTTCGCCGATATGCGCCGCGGATGTTGCGATGCCTGAAGCTCAAGGCTGCGTCGGTGGCGGAGCCATTGATTGCAGCCGCGAAAGCCATCGGCGAAACACGTGCGCCGACATCAACAGGTATATCATTCCTGCGGCCGAATTCGAAATGGCATCGCCATCTCCGAGCGCAAGACCGAGGCGATGGTCGTTTATGGGAGGTCGCGGTGCTGTTTCATCTTCGCGATGCTTTCCGGTCTGGAGACATATGGCTGGATCATTCCCGCCGCTACGGCGATCTCAAGCAGGTGCTTGTTCCGATGACCTCGGCGCAGGCGAATGCCAGGATGGCTGTTCCTCTCGATCCTCAAGCTTGGCTGGCTGACCGCAAGGGTCGCCTTGCGGATGGTCTGAAGCGGCTGGCACGTGCCGCTCGCGACGGGACCATCCCCCATGGTAGCATTGAAGATGGAACGTTGCGGATCGACCGGTTGACCGCAGACGTTCCCGAAAGCGCAGAGGAACTGGTCCTCGATCTTTATCGTCGAATGCCGCCTGTGCGGATCACTGACATCTTGCTGGAAGTTGACGCGGCGGTCGGATTCTCGGACGCCTTTTCCCATCTCAGAACCGGAGCGCCATGCAGCGATCGGGTCGGCTTGCTGAACGTTCTGCTCGCCGAAGGGCTGAACCTAGGCCTTCGAAAAATGGCGGAAGCCTCGAACACGCATGATTACTGGCAGCTCTCGCGCCTTGCCCGCTGGCATGTCGAAAGCGAGGGCATGAACCAGGCGCTGGCGATGGTCGTGGCCGCGCAGGGCAAGCTGCCGATGTCCCGGTTCTGGGGCATGGGAAAAACCGCATCAAGCGATGGTCAGTTTTTCCCTTCGGCACGACAGGGCGAGGCCATGAACATGATCAACGCCAAGTACGGCAGTGAGCCTGGGCTCAAGGCTTATACCCACGTCAATGACCAGTTCGCGCCGTTCGCCTCACAGACTATTCCCGCAACCGTCAGTGAAGCTACGTACATCCTCGATGGCCTGCTGATGAATGAAGTCGGCCGGCAGGTCGGCGAGCAATACGCCGATACGGCGGGGTTTACCGATCATTTGTTCGGGACCAGTGCCATGCTCGGCTACCGGCTCGTCTTGCGCATCCGCGACTTACCGTCGAAACGGCTTTATGTCTTCGATCCCGCGGGGACACCCAAAGATTTACGCAAGCTGGTGGGCGGCAAAATCCGCGAAGAACTGATTGTGTCAAACTGGCCTGATCTCTTCCGCTGTGCTGCCACGATGGCCGCCGGAAAGATCAGACCGAGCCAGTTGCTCCGGAAACTCGCATCCTATCCCCGACAGAACGATCTTGCGGCCGCGCTTCGGGAAGTCGGCCGCGTCGAGCGCACTCTCTTTATCATCGAGTGGATCCTCGATACCGATATGCAGCGCCGCGCCCAGATTGGCCTCAACAAGGGCGAAGCCCACCATGCCCTCAAGAGTGCCCTGCGCATCGGCCGTCAAGGTGAAATCCGTGATCGAACCACTGAGGGGCAGCATTACCGGATCGCCGGGCTGAATCTGCTGACGGCGATCATCATCTACTGGAATACCGTCCACCTTGGCCACGCCGTCGCCGAACGGCGAAACGAAGGCCTCGATGTGCCACCCGAACTTTTAGCCCACATCTCTCCTCTGGGCTGGGCGCATATCCTGCTGACCGGCGAATATCTTTGGCCCACGGAGGCAAACGCTTAGGGTGTCATTCCGCCCCCAGCCGGAACCGACCCCTTAATGAGGCTAGCCGGTTGGTCGCCCGATCCGTCNCCGAACGGCGAAACGAAGGCCTCGATGTGCCACCCGAACTTTTAGCCCACATCTCTCCTCTGGGCTGGGCGCATATCCTGCTGACCGGCGAATATCTTTGGCCCACGGAGGCAAACGCTTAGGGTGTCATTCCGCCCCCAGCCGGAACCGACCCCTTAATGAGGCTAGCCGGTTGGTCGCCCGATCCGTCGGCGTGTGTTTGCGGAGCCAGGCCTGACCGTACCTGACGGCCTCGGCTCCCTTTTTGTGCCCACACGACATGCAGGGCGCAAAAAGCCGCCCGGGCCTGCACCCGGACGGCTTCACGTGTGAACAGCTACCGTCGTCTATGCGGCTTCGGCCAGTCCTTCGTGGTCGTCGCCAGCTTCGTGCCCGGCCTCATCAATCACGTCATCCGGATCAGCACCCGCGTTGTGCGCCTCGTCGTCCGCTTCACCGTCTGCGTCATCATCCGCCCACGCATACGACCGAAATTCCGGCACCGCGCGGTTCGCGAGCACTTCCGGCAGCCAGCCCGACTCGGCCATCCGCACTTCGGCGGCAGCCGCCGCCGCGTCCTTCTTCATGCCCTGCACCTCGGCGGCGGCCTGCGGTGAAACGTGCTCGCGCAGCACGTCCGCGATGCGCGATTTCGACACGTGGTCAAAGTAGCTCGCGCGCGTGGGCTTCCAGTAATACGACAGGTCCACGTTCAGCACGTCAGCAAGGCTGTTGACGGCGTGTTCGCCGTCACATCCGTCGATACCATCAACGGTGGCCGCCACGCAGAACGCAAACAGATTCGACTGGATATCGGAACCCTGATCAAGCAGCCACGGCAGCAGTGCATCCGCGCGCGCCGGAAGCATGCGCATCCACTTCGCGCGCTCGGCCTCGGTCTCCTTCCACGCCACGCTGTCGGCCATGTCGTCGGCGTGCTTCACCAGGGCGTTGCGTGACGTGCGCAGGTCAACCTGGATCGCGTGCTCCGGATACTGCCGTTCATAGTGTTCTTCGAACACGACCGGAATCATGCGGCTCATCAGCACCGCGAGCGCGACGTTCGGATGCCTCGCCAGTTCGGTCTGGATCGCCGCCGTGCGGTGTGCTGTCAGACGGCGGCACAGCTTTTCGTTGTGCAACGGCGTCACACGCGCAGGCTTGCCGGATTGCTCCGTTGCCGTCACCGGCAAGGCATTACCACCGCGTGCGGCGGTCCTCTCCTCGGGCCGGATCAGGCCGCGCTCGATGGTTACGAACCCATCGTCATCGAGATAGACGAACGCCCCGGCGCGCTGCATGTCCTCCGGTGCGAACACTTCGAAGCGTTCGGCGTACTGGTCGACCGCGTGCGTGGCAACATCGACAGCCGTACTCAGGCGGTCGTGTCGTGCCTCATCTTCCTCGCCGTCCTCGTCGTAATAGGCGTTCAGTTCCATGTGCGCCGCGTCGCGTGTCGCGACCAGTGCGGCAAGCTCGGCCTTTTCGCTCTTCGTCGGCTTGCGCGTGGTCGAATGCACACGGCCATAGCGGATCAGTTCGTTTGCGTCGCCCCGGGTCCGGGTCTCTATCCAGTTCCACCCCTGGGCGGCGACAGCCTGGGAGATTTCAATCAGGCGGTCGGTCGCGAGCCGGTGCAGCAGGTCGGCATCCGTGATGTATCCGGCATTCTCGCCGTCGCTGAACAGGTCCCGACGCACGAAGCCGCCTGCCGCCTCATACGCGTCCAGCCCGACGAACTTCGCGAGCGCATTGTCGCGTGAATCGATTTCGGCCTTCGTGATCGCCGCGCGCAGCTCGGACGGGCGGCGTTGCCATGCGTTGATCGCGTTGTTCCACACGCTCTCCTGCGTCGCGTGATCGTCGGCCAGCGCCAGCATTTTGGCCTGCTCGTAGTCGAGCTTGTCATCACGCAGCAGATCCAGCAGCGCCGGCGCAAGGTTGGCAATTTTTAGCGCACGGCGCACCACCATTTCCGACACCTTGAACAGCGCGGCGATGTGAGCCGTGCTTTTCCCCTCCTCGGTGAGCAGCCGGAAGGCGACGCTTTCGTCTGCGATCGACATGGCTTCTCTTTCCCGGTTTTCGATCAGCGACGCGGCCACCGCTTCGCCCTCGCTGACGATCAACACCGGCACCTGGTAGTCCTTCGTAATCCGCTCCTGCGAAAACAGCAGGTCCAGCGCGGCGAGCCGCCGCTGTCCGGCGCACACGCCGAGCTTCGGCTGCTTGCCACGGCCCTTCATGGCGTGCACGACCAAATTTTGCATCAGGCCTTTTTCAGCGACAGTTCCGGCGAGCGCCTCGATGCCGGTGGGAGCCTTCTTGCGGACATTCAGCGGCGAGCGGCACAGCCGGGCGTACGGGACGTATTCGATCTGCGTCGCCTGGACTTCGTTACTGGGATTCTTTCGGGATGTTTGCATCAGAGTTATCTCCGGTTTGGCCATCGCTTTATTGCGAGGCACACCGATATCTTATCAGTCTTTTAGCCCTAATAAACGTAATGTCGATGATTTAATCTAATTGATTTATTTTGCCAGTAAACATATTAAATCAATTCTATGCAAAATAGACGTTTCTAAGGGGCTTTTAGCCCTTATAATGAAATCGTGCCTCGCAATAAAGCGATGGCCAAACCGGAGATAACCGATGACCCAGACTCTTGCCCGCATTACCTCTTCCGTCGTCCCTGACGAGTTGCGCCTCAATGTGCTTCCCCGCTACCTCGGTCGCCACTTCCTGCCGGGCGAGGCGCTTGTGTACGACTGGGCGGCCCGCCTTTGCCATGCCTACGACGGCGGCTTCTGGAATTTCTTCACGTTGTCCAATGGTGGCTTCTATATGGCTCCGGCCAACCTTGGGCGGGTCCATGTCCGCTGGCACCTGAACGGCTATAACGACACGATGGGCGCGGACGCCTTCGGCATCGTCGTCACGCTGTTCGCACTGTGCCATCTGGCCGAAAAGACGCGCGATGACGCGATCATCAACCGTTACCACGAACTGCGCACGTTCGCGACGCAGCACGTGGAAGCGGCCAACATCCTGCGCGTAATCGACTGATCGTGTTTTCCGGCCTGTGGTCTTCCCACAGGCCGGACATACCAAGGACACCGAAATGGATACCCTGAACATCCGCCCGACGTGGCTCACTGCCCTTCTTCCGTTGCTGGCCGTCTATCAATATGGAGACCGGGAAATCGTACGTGCTGAACTGTTCCGCATGGCGCTGTCTGCGGATGCGGCGGCCAGGTCGGCCGACGCACTGCACCGTATCGCCAACATGCTCGACCGGGACGGTCACGCAATCGACATGCACCGTGAGGAGCTTTGCGCCATCGCGCGTGCGGCGCTTTCCGAATTCGACCGCGTACCGCCTCGTGCGCCTCTGGTTGCGGTTCATGAAGCCGTCCAGCGCACCCGTGAGCGCGCCGCATGACGACAGAACTGAAACAGGGTTGCGACCTGAAGCGCGGCGACGTGCTGCGTACATGGTTCGGCAACCAGACGATTCTTCAGGTGCTGCCGTACAGCGGCCCGTTCGACTTCATCTGTGGTGTAGCGAAGTTCCCGGGCGCTGAAATGTCGATTGTCCGCGCCGGGCGTTACGAAGTGCTGGTCACCCGATAACCGGAACTGCCCGCGCGTACCGCGCGCGGGCTATGGAGTCTGACATGCCAACCTTTACAATTGCCGAAATTGAGCAGGCGATCAACGTGTGGCGCAATCGCCAGGCGTCAGGAGAAGACGCGGCGCTGTGCCCGAAAGCGCGTCGCCTTGCCGACATCTATGGCGAGATGATCTATACGCACGCAACGACCATCGACGTGTCTTCGCTGTCAGCCGAGCAGGTGGAAGCTGTGACCACTGCCCTTTATCAACAGGAATTGCCGCTATGACCGACGAATCGAAGTTTCCCCCCGAAGTGCTCGAACAGTTTCGCCGCGAGCAGGAGGAAAGCGACGCCCACTTTACTGCCGCGCCTGAGCGGTTTTTTGAGGCATGGAAACAGGCTGTCATGCTGGCCGGTCCGGTGTATTTCGGCGATGGCACCAGACAAGCCGTTGAGAAGGCGAAAGACAAATGGGCGCTCGCGCCCAATGGCGCGGTCATTCTCGATGCCTTCGGTGTTCTCAGCAGCGGCGAGCGGACCTTCCTTGCCGCGCTGTATTCGTTCTACAACTCGGACGATAGTGTTCCTCTGTGGGAGAAAGCGGGCATCAGGGGCTTCGCCGACCTGTCGGGGCTGGACCTTGTTCGTCGCAAGCTGATCGCGGAGCTTTTGCTGAACTACGTTGGCTGGTGATGGCCCGGTGTATCTGTGTTCGAGGCTGACAGGCTCCCACTCGCCAGTCTGGTTGCAGACACCTGTGCCGTGCCCCCCTTCCTGCTAAACACGGTCTCAGGATAACCGGGAGCGTATCGCGCGCGCCGGCGCGCCCGGATCGAGGCGCCTGGGGACCCACGCCGGCAGGCGTGGGGTGCGCGCCGGCGCGCCGCAATAGCGGCGTGACGATCCGGTGCGGCCTGGGCAGACCGCCGCCCGGGGTCGTCAAGCGTCCGCAGGACGCGTGAATCCTCCGCGGCGCAGCCGTGGGGGCACGAATGCAGGAGGTTCCCTGCGACCACACAAAGGAAATTGAACCGATGAATTACGAAGTGAACATCAGGCCGGAATGTCTGCGTCCCGCAGAGGCGGGATGGGAGCGACCACACGGCGCCGAGATCCAGGAAGTGATCCGGCGCACCGGCTTGCCCGGGCGGGGCGTCGCGCGCGTGCTGGGCTTGTCTGAATTCGGTGGCCGGCAGGTGCGTCGCTGGATCAGTGAGGACGCTGCCATTCCCTATTCCGCATGGGCGCTGCTGTGCGATCTGGCGGGCCTGGGCTGCATCTGGCGCGTCCCAACGCCCGGCACACAAGCCGATCCGCCAGACTCGCCGGCCTGATGCGGCATGGGGCCATCGCACGTGTGCCGCCTTGCTTGCCCGCTGCTACGTCAATCCGCACCGTATTGCCCGATCAGGTATGGCGTGCCGCCACGCTCCTCAATCATGCGTCACTCCCAGCCGCTGCCGATGTTCGCAAGCCGCGCATTCGCTTCGGCGACGCGAAACGCCTCCGGATCGAACGACCCGCCGAGCCAGTCGAGCAGCTCGCGCCGGGCGCCCGTCCTCCGGCCGGCGAGCGTACGCAGCAGATGCGCGTAGCCGGGCGGACCGCCACAGTCTTCCGGTGGGCAGGCGCGCCGGCCTGCGACACAGCGCGGATACCGGATGCGCGACGAGGGCGGCACTTCCGCCTCGATCTCAACCGCGTGATGCCAGTCGTCGCCCATGTCATACGTGTAGCCGATCGTGTCGCCCGGCTGACAGACGTTGAGCAACCGCACGCCGTCGGCGCGATCGACGTCGAGATCGACCCGGTCGAGGAAGCCGTACAGTCCAAACCCGTACCGGTGCATGTCGCCCCACCCCATCGCTGCCTGAAGTATCCCGTGCAGCCCGGCCAGACTGATGTCGGTCGGGATCTCGATGCGCCTCCAGATCTCCGGCGCGACACCGAGCAGGCTCACACGCAGCCGCCAGATGCGCGGCGGCGACACCGCGGGCTTCCCCGATTCCGGGAACGGAATCACGTCTGCTATAGACCGTTCATCAGGCAACCCGGAGTGCGTCCAGCGACGCTCGCCCCACTGCGCGTCGATCGCGCAGGTGCAGTTCCGGTCCTGCGCCTCGATCGAGATGTCATCAAGCCAGGCCTCGACCTCCCTGTCGAGCAGGATCTCCTGCCCGTAGGCGATCGTCAGCAGAACCACGCCCGGTTCGACGGTCTCGGCATCACTGGTCTCGAGGATCCAGCGTTCGAGCTCGCCGCGTACGCGCCCGGCCAGACGATCGGATGACGCCTGAACCTGCAGCGTCAGCCGGATCCTGGCAATCTGTTCGACGACCGGAGGAAGTCCCGGTGGGACCGGCCCGGCATCCCCGGCGGGAGCCACCGGTGGTGGCGTTGCCTCGTGACCGGATTCCAGCGCGTCTTCCACGGATCCGGCCGTCGCCGATGTCGTCAGCGCCTGCATCTGCCCAAAATAACCCGCCAGTTCGCGCCGGACCCGCTTCGTCTCGGCCTGCGCATAGAGCGTGGTCGTGGTCAGCGACGCGTGACCCAGCACTTTCTGCGCGACATCGGGCGGCACGTTGGCCGCGACCGCCTGCGTGCCGAACGTGTGCCGCAGCGCGTGCGGGGTCGAGTTCGCCAGGTGCCGGCGCTCGTCGTCGGTCAGGTCGAGGGTGCCCTGCAGCTGGTCGAACGCCCAGCTCACCAGGCCGCGTAGTCCATTGCTCGAGTAGCCGGCTGGCTCCGCCGACCCGGCAGCGTGCCGGCGCTGCGCGGCCGGCGTCGGCGGAATGTCGACCGGCCTGATCAGCGGCGCCGTCGCCGGCGGATCATTGAAATCGAGCCTGCGGTCGGCCCAGTGCGCGCGCAGCGCGGCCAGCGTCGCGGTGCTGACCGGCACCGAACGTTGCTTGCGTCCTTTACCCAGCACACCCAGCACCCAGCCGGCGGGCGTATCACCGTCGGCTTGCAGGTAACCCAGGCGTTCACGGCGCGCGAGCGTCGCCTCGGTGATCCGCAGCCCCGAATCGCCCATCAGCAGGATGGCCGCCTGGGCGGCCCGCCATTGCGGACCCGATGGCCCCAGGCGCCCGCTGCGCCCGTCGAGGCCCACGCGCACTTTCGTCCAGAGCTGCAGCGGCAGCGCCCGCTCGATGCGGATCGCGTATTCCGGCGTATCGGTGGCCGGGTCGGTCACCGCCGCCCACGGATTGCCGGCCAGATAGCGGACCTTCACGAGCCAGTCGAACGCGGCGCGCAGCACGGCCACCGCGTATTTCTGGCTGCCGGGCGTGAGGCCATCGGGGGCGAACGGGCGCCAGCGCGGCGAACGGCGCGCCATGCGCGGTCCGGTGAAGCGTTCGGCCGGCGCGGCGAGGAACGCCTTGTACGCGTCGCAGTCGTCGACGGACAGCGACGACAGTGCCGCGCCGCGTTCCGTGACCGCCCACAACAGCAGCCGTTCGAGCTCGCGCGTATACGCGCGCAGCGCCTGCGGCCGGTCGGTATAACGGTGCAGATACGAGCGAATGGCATCCAGGTCGTGCTGCGCCTGCAGGTAACACAGGCCCGACGCGCGATTCACGCCGGCGGCACCGGACAGCAGGTCCGGCAATTCGATCCGTTCGAGCGGCGCGAGCGGGCCGGATGATGGCCCCGCCGAGCCGGCGGGCACGAGCGCGACGTGGGTGGCCGTCGGCGCGGCGAGCGGTTCGGTGGCATCGACGTCGGCGTCGACCGTGACCGCCAGCGAGCCGGCGTGCCGGCGCAGCCAGGCGACCAGGATCCGTGCGCGCAGGAGGCCAATGCGCGGCACCGAGCGCCACCAGCTGCCGCCGTGCCGGTTGCAGAACGCGACGAGCCCGCCGAGCGTCGTACTGCCCTCGCCTGTGAGCCGCCTGGCGATCAGCGGCCGGAACCACAGCCCGACCGGGTGATGCGCGAGCGGCACGGCCACGGCGAGCCGTGAGGCCTGCTCGACCATGCGCAGGCTCACGGCGGTCAGCTGCGCGCTGCCGTGCCGGCGGATCGACGCCTTGAGGTGGTCGGCCAGCACGGATGAACCGTGCAGCAGCGCGAGCTGCACGAGCCCATCGCGCATCGTGCGCAGGTGGTGCTCGAGCCGGGCGGGATCGTCGTGGTACGGCGTCGTATCGGAATCGAAGTACAGGCGCGCGATCGTCGGCAGCGGCACGCGCTGCACCCAGGCGCGCAGCGCCGCGAAGTCGGTGCGCGTCCAGGTGCGCAGGGGTGGCTGGATCAGCTGCTCGGCCATGTCGGATCGGCCCGGCTCAGCGGAAACCGCGGAAAGGCGCGCGGGCGACGTGTGCCCAGCCCGGCGCGTCCTCGAGGCAAACCAGCCGGGCGAACGTGCTGCGGCCAGCGGCCGTGAGCTGCGCGACCTCGGCCGGCGCATGATAGAACGCCGAGTCGGGCGAAGACTGCTGCTGCGAGACGCGCACGGGCTGACGGGTCCATTCGATCAGGCCCAGTGCGTGCAGGGCGTCGAGCACCCTGCCGTGCCGGTAGCGGACCACCTGCCGTTGCCGCACGTGGCGTAGCGCGTCCAGCACCGCGGTGTGGGTGACCGTGATTGAACGGGGCACAGGCGTCTCGGCCATCGCACGCATGGTCAGTGTGCCCCGCTATTCGTCGAACAGATCGGCGTGCGTACCGGTGCGCTCCAGACGCAGCACGTTGCCGTCGATCTTGTAGAGCAGCAGCCAGTCCGGTTCGAGATGCGCATCCCGGAAGCTGGCCCACTCGCCCTTGAGCGGGTGATCGCGATAGGGCGCCGGCAGCGGGCCACCCGCGAGCAGCAGGGTGATGAGCGCCTTCAGCTTTTCCATGTCCTTGCGGCGTTTCTGCGCGCGCTTCACGTCGCGGTGAAACTGGTTTGAATAAACCGGTGTGCGCATCAGATGCCGAGTTTCCGGAACAGGTCATCGGCGTCATCGGCGCGGTTCAGCTCCTCGTCCCGCTCGCTCCTGCGCAGGGTCTCGGCGGTCACGGCATTGGGCACCTCGACCGCGAACGGCACGGCCCGGTCGCGCGCGACGCGCACCAGGGCCATGCGAATGTAGTCGGACACCGAAAGCCCCATCGCGGCAAGCGCATCGGCCGCCTCGCGCTTGAGTTCGGGCGAGACACGGGCGCGCACCACGGTATCGGTGGGCGCGGCGGAATGGGTGGAGTGGACGGACATGGCAGCCTCCATGGGTGGTGATTCGCTAATTGTAGCTACAACCGGCCACAAATTCAACTCGCAGCGGCGGCGCAGCGCGATTTCACGGATTCTGGCTAACCAAATGCAATGTTGCTAATAGCAATTAGCAACATTGAAATGTCATCACACATCTCGCTGGCACGCACAGACCACTGTACGAGGACTTTCGTGCCGAACGGACGAGGTTATCCACGCCCGGAAGTTTTGACGTTGGACTTCTTTCTGATTGGGGCAAGCCCCAGCGGGGCGCGTCAGGCCCGTAGGGCGCGCTCGCGAAGAGGCGGTGGGCATCTCGGGGACCCCGAAGGCCGGGGACCGGCCAATGGGGCTGTGCACAGCTTTATGCTGTGTGCAGCCGAGATGTCCACCGACGGACGCGGGAATCCCGCTGGACTGAGCAATCGATGGGTTTGGAGTGTGAATTCCGTGAACTTGTCCACAAGCCATAGTGGTTAACTTAGGTTAAAGATAGGTTAACGACTTTTCATCGCTTGCTAAACCCCGCCCAGCTTAGGTTTGGCTGCGGCCGGGTGGAATGTCATGCCGTGAAACCGGAATGCTATGCCGTGAAACCGGAATGTTGTGCCGTGAAGGTCGGAATGTTATGCCGTGGCTCGCTAAAGATATCCACACGGCCGCCTTCGACCAGGTTAAAACACGCTTGTGCGGAATGCTGTGCCGTGATTTTTGGTTTATCGCCTGCTTGATGCACGGTGGCGGAATGCCATGCCGTGATCGTGGCCGCCTTGTGCTTGTCTGGAGAGCGGAATGCCGTGCCGTGGATTTACCTCTGCTCAGCTGCGTGTCCACTTGACCATCGTGTCGTCTTTATAAAACGCGACGTTGGCGAGAATTCCGACACGCTCGAGCTCTTCAAGGGCCTCGGCAAGTGCTTCCCGAAATTTACGCAGAGGTGACGTGTAACCGCACCACTCCTTCAGCTTTATCACACTGATACGGTGCAATCCGCGTTCGTGACTCGCTGCGTACGACTGAAGCCACTTGGCCATGTCCACGCGATTCGCGATTTGTTGCCGCTTTCTGATATCAATGAAGGAGAACTCGTCATTTTGAAATAGGGTCCGAATTTTGCCCCCGATCGTGAATTCCCACTCTCCTGTCTCATTGTCCTGAACAAATTCGCTTACCAAGGGGAGATGTGCCTTGTAGCGTTTCGTCTTGATCGTCAGCGTGCCGGATAGGCGTTGAAATGATTGTTCAAGCCACTCATACGCGGATTTTCCGAATGCGCCGGTCTTCCCTGTTGGCTTCCAGCCGAGCGCTTTGAGAAATTCCGCGCGGTTGAGGCGCACCGGTTGTGTCAGATCAACGCCCTGCGCGAATTTCAGGGCGAGCATGAATACGTCTTGGTCGGCCATATCCAGCTGTTTGCCCGTGAATCGAACTTCAACGCCCTCTGGCGAGGCTAAAAGAGTGTTGTCATGCATCTGGCGCCGCCCTGGCTGAATCGGGGCGAAAAGAGGCGTCCGCGCAAGGTAATTTGGCAGTGCGCTGGTGTCCTCTTCCGGAAAGAGGGGCAACTGGCCGCCAGTGGCGGCCGTCTGGACTTGTTCCTCTAGCTGTTTGGCGTCCTTGCCGGTCGCTCGTTTGACTAGCGCGGCGGTTTTCGCAATAACGTCTTCGGGCATATCGATCGGTGGTTCCTGTAACGGGGGCGCGGAAGGCCTTGAAACACGGCATGGCATTCCGCCCGGCGGCTCCTGATAACTGTCAAAAGCCTTATCCATATTGGGTCGAACGGCTACCCATGAATTTGGGCGACCTTGCCGATTAGGACAATGTCCAAAGTTTGGACATCCCGTTCCCTACTCCAGAAGCTCCAGCACGAACCGTTGAATCTTCTCCATTTGTTCGTCCGTTAGCGCGCTATTTGCCAGTTTCATTACGAACTCGTTGGGTGTATGCGAGAACGTGCCAACCTTTGCCCCTCGCCTCAAAATATGCGTCGGCTTCTGGCGGGATGCCTGCGCACTTACCGGCTTGTGGCTCAGGAACATCGCTACCTTGGTCTGATCGAGCTTCCCGGTCTCCAACAACGCCCAGGCTTCCTCGAGTCTCTTACGGATAGCTCCATCGTCGCCTGCTTCCTTGAGCACCTTTACGATGTCCGTTGCCGCAGAACGAGACAGCAGCTTCGGTTTGGCCGCTAGTCGCTCACGGATATCGGTAGGGAGATCGGAAAACGACAAATACCGGTAAAGATCGGACCGTTGAATACCAAGGGATTCAGCCAGCTTTGTTCGCTTGGGAAAGTGTTCTTCGAGGCGTTTGATGCTCTCCCCTATCTCGAAATCTGACAGATCTTCCCGTTCGATGTTTTCTGCGAGCGCGAGCGTTGCACTGACGGCCTCGTCCACCGCTATCACCAAGGCTTCGATCGTCGGCTTGCCTAGGAGTTTGTGCGCACGCAAGCGCCTCTCCCCAGCTATCAACTGGTATCGATCACCGTCTACGGGGCGTACGCTAATTGGCTGCAGCAAGCCCACGGCACTGATGGAGACGGCCAGTTCGCGGATCTCCTCCTCCGGAAAACTGGTTCGCGGCTGGTACGGGTTCGGGTCGATCTTGTCGAGATGGAGCTTTGTGTGTTGCCGGCCGACGTCAAAGTCGTCGCGATAGTTTGCTTCGCGATGGCGCTGCGTGTTTTCTTCTGCTTTTTGCGCCAGTTGCGCCTTCAGGCTCTTACTCATTTTCTGCGCCCTCCTCAACTGCCTTGAGTTCAAGTGTCTGCACCAGGCTCGCGGCGAGCTGGCGAAACTCTCGTGCGACTTTTGAGGTCCGGTCAAGCGCGTGCAGGCTCTGTTGCATCACGGCGGCCTGATTTACTTTGGTGCTGGTAGAAATCTTGACGGGCAAAATCTCGCCAAACGTCTTCAGCGCAGTGCTCTCCAACAGCTTGCATACCGTTTGCCGCTCGTCGTGTTTCAGGAGAAGTGCACCCAATAGCTTTACCGAAGGATTGATCCGTCTGATTTTGTCGATGTGCTTTAGCAGGTCGTCGGCGCCGTAAAGACCGTATTGAGAGCCAGATTCGACGGGCACGATGATGTGCGTGGCGCATGCCATCGCATTGCTCGTGAGGAGCTTGAGGCTCGGTGGGCAATCGATCAGGATAACGTCATATATCCCGTCGGCTGCCTCGAGCTTGCTGCGTAGCTCCTCCGATGGGCGCGGTGTCTCATCCTTCAACTCATCTTCTGTTTTTCCTAGGGCAAGAGAGCCATAGATCAGGGACACGCCATCGATGTTCGTCTCTTCATGGATAGCACTCGGCAGGTTCGTGACGTTGGACAACAACAGCTCGGCGCAGGTGAAATCAACCCGGCTTGGATGTGTTTTGCCAATATGGAGACTGGCGTTTGCCTGTGGATCTATGTCGACGACGAGGACCTTCAATCCCAGCCGACCAAATTCGGCCGCTAGGTTTATGACAGTCGTTGTCTTGCCGCACCCACCTTTGTGATTGGCGATTGCCAAGACCTTAGTGTGTTCGAAGTTTGGCATTGCGTGTCCGATGTTGTTGATTTGCGTGCACGATACCGATATCGGGCGGCCCTGTAAAGTCGGTTTTGTCCAAAGTTTGGACAGTCAACCGCCTAGGCATACATATATGGGTATAAAAATGCGAGCCGCATGGGGCCGGGTGGTTTCAACGAGGTCAGACGTCGAAAGCGAGCAATTTGCTAACAATTTAAGGGTTGTCGGGCCGGTAGGGGATTCGTACTATGCCGGTATTCGTCATATGGATTCGCCGCCGTGGCATCGATCCAGTAACAGGAGGCGCCGTTATGGCGAATACAAAGAGCGGGCAGGTTAAAAGCAGAATCACGGGTTGGGCGCAACGCGTAGGGAGCGTTCGCCCAGCACTTTCTGTGATCTGGATCCCAGCAGTCGCAATTGCACTTGTCGTTGGTATCTGGGCGACTGTAGTCGTCCGCATACAGACCGAGGGAAGGGAGGCGCGGGACACGGCTGCAGCCTCCACTGTCGAACTGGCGTCGTCATTTTCGGCACACATTGCCAAGACGGTGCACGATGCCGACATGGTCGTTAGGTGGGTGAAGTTCGAGTATGAGCGCTCGCCGGCTACGTTCGACCTGGCTGCATATGACCAGCGAGGAATGATCTCAGCCGACACCGCCCTGCAGGTGACGATCGTAGGGTCGAACGGGGATGTGTTGCAGACAACAACACCTGGCGGGAAACAGGTGAATCTCAGTGACCGGCCTCACTTTCTGATCCATCAGGCCAACCCCGAGGCCGGCTTGTATATCAGCCAGCCCGTGCTCGGTCGCGTGTCGAACCAATGGACGTTGCAGTTCACGCGTCGTTTGAACAACCCTGACGGCTCGTTCGCGGGCGTGGTCGTGGTTTCGGAGAATCCCGATTTCCTTACCGACGGCTTTTACAATCTCGATACCCTCGGGCCTCGGGGTATGCTTGCCGTCATATCGGATAATGGGTATCTGCTGTCCCGGCGAACGGGGCTGGGCAAGGCGTCGCCCGTGGGTCCACCCGCAGCGGCGTATCACGAAATGGTGGGCGCGAAAGGCCGTGTGGTCAGTGATCCTGTCGATCACATTCGCCGGTTTGTGACGTATCGACACATCTCCCAATATCCTGTTGCTGTTCTCGTCGGACTGTCAGAGCGCGACGAGCTGGCTGGCTACCAGCACGCGAAGGTGCTGTACCTTGTGATGGCAGCCGTCATCAGTGTTTTGTTGCTCACGGCAGCAGGCTTTATCACCGTGATGATGGGCAAGCTACAGGGTTTGGCTGAAACCGATTCGCTGACAGGCTTGCCGAATCGTCACCTGCTTACGCAAACGCTTCGCCGGCGAATGGATGCCTTGGGTGCATCGGCGCGGCTCGCGATGCTGTATATCGACCTCGACAATTTCAAGAAGATTAACGACACGCTGGGCCACAAGACGGGTGACGAACTCCTGCTCAAGGTTGCGCATCGACTTGCCGATGTGGTTGGAAAAGAGCGACTGCTAGCACGTATCGGCGGAGACGAGTTTGTCATTCTGGTAGAGGATGACGACGCAGCAAGGAAAGCCGGAGATCTGGCCGATGTTGTGATCAAGGCGTTCGAGCGCCCGTTCGTCATGCGCGGCAACAGCTATCTGATCTGTGTGAGCATCGGCATCGCGGTCCACAGGAATGCGGTTGATAACGAGTTTGCCTTGCTCACGCAAGCGGATCTCGCGATGTATGCGGCCAAGGAGACGGGCAAGCCCGCCAATGTCAGCCAGCATTGCACCTACACGCCAGCACTGTCCGAGCGCGCCCTGCACGATATTGAACGGCATCAGGAATTGCAGTACGCCATCATCAATCGTGAGTTTTTCCTCGAATATCAACCGATCGTTAGCCTCGATGGCGAACTGCGCGGCGTCGAAGCCCTGGTGCGCTGGCGACATCCCACAAAGGGCGTGTTACAGCCAGCCGAATTCATCCAGTTTGCCGAGTCGAGCGGGCTCATCGTGCAGATCGGTGAATTCGTGCTTGAACAGGCGTGCCAGGACTTTCGGGAATGGCAGGACACGGATCCGCGACCACTGACCCTGTCAATCAATGTATCGCCTGTGCAGCTCACCACGGGCAATGTGGTTCGCGCTGTTACGCGATGCCTGAATGACTACATGATTGAGCCTGACCGGTTGCAGCTGGAGGTAACAGAAACGGTCGTTCTTGATGAGTCGGCTTTGGTCAGGACCCGGCTCGAAGCGTTGCGCAGGGCAGGGGTGAAGATCCTTCTCGATGATTTCGGTACCGGCTATTCGTCACTGTCAAACCTCGTCAACCTGTCGATCGACGGCGTGAAAATCGACCGGCATTTCACGCGCGGGGTGCCCGCCAAGAAGGCTTCGTCGGCGATGCTGACGCACCTGATCGGCCTGGCGCGCGACCTTGGGCTGTCATTGGTGATTGAAGGCGTCGAGACGCAGCAGCAGGTTGCGTGGCTCTCGCGTTTTGGAGACGTGACGGTCCAGGGTTTCTATTTTTCCAAACCGGTGCCGGCGACGGCGCTTCCGATCGCCAGGGCGGCCTAGTCGCATGGTTACGCTGGCTACAGATAGAGCTGCGGACGGACGGGGAGAGGCCGTCTATGAAGGCGTGAATCGGCTCGGCCGCGATGAAGTCACGTTGCGCCTGCGCCGGGGAGGTGGCGATCTCTTCACGCTCGAGCGTCAGCTCGTTCGCGCTGGCGGCGTTACGTTGACGCAGGTATTTCCCGTCGGCGCTGAGGCCGAACTTCATGATTTCGCGTCGGCGGACCCATATGGCGACAGCCTGCAAAGCTCTTATCTGGCTTTGAAGCAGCGTTACCTGTCAGAGGCGAGAGGGCCGATCGTACAACGCCCTGGCATGCCCGGCGATTTCTTCGACCAGATTGGCGAAATCGAGCATTGCCACCATGAAGCTGAGTTACTGCCGATTGTGCAGACCGTGACGCGGGCGCTCGGTGCTGAACAATACATCTTCAGCTGGCTTGTACTGGACGCAAAGTCCGGTGACGTCATTGAGCATCGATATCTTGTCGGCTGCGATCCTGCATGGCTGAACAAGTACATCGATCACGTCTGGTACATGAATGATCCGTCGCTCGAATATGCAAAACGCAATGCGACACCGGTGCTCTCGTCCCGGCTGGATCTGTACAACGATGTTCACTGGCTGACCGAAGCGGCGACACACGGCTTTCGCAACAACCTGGTCTGCCCCGTGCATGCAGGTGCCAATTCGTTGGTCGTCCTGCTTCAGGCCAGCAACGCAGAACCAAGAGAGGCCGGAGAGGGGATCTTGTGGCGCAATCGACGACTGCTGCGAGCGCTTGCATGCGAGCTGCTTGACTGGCGTTTGGCAGGACTACGGCAGCAGGCAACCAGCCAGTTTGGCCTGAGCGAGGAGGAGCTGAAAGTCCTGCGACTGGTGCACGGCGGAGGAACGGCGTCCAACGTTGCGGACGCACTCCAAGTGTCCGTGAAGACCGTCTACGGCGTCGTGTATCCGAGAATCAACAACAAGATGGGCACGCCTAACATTAACAAGGCGGCCGACATGGCTGTTAGCTGCGGACTGATCAAGTAGGCGCAAAAAACGTACGCCAACTTTTCATCATATCAAAGGCGTTGGCGTTTGGGAATGGTAATTCGGAAACGGAATTACCCTCGCTTTTCCGGTTAGAGTCTTGTCCAACTGGCCGTCGATGCGCCTCTCGCACGGAAACTGGCGGCCTCCCCTTCGTCACCGGCAGTCCGCCTTGATAAAAATGAACAGATTAGGACAACTATTTACCCGGCTGGCTGTCGCCAGCACGTTGATCTGCTGTGTAGGGCTTCAACCTGCCCTCGCGCAGCAGACCTGGTCGATCGCGACCGCGTATCCGGCCGACACGGTTGCAGGCCGGGGCGTCGCGTTTTTCGCCAGCGCGCTGACTGGCCAGACAGGTGGCAGGGTGTTGGCAAAGCCGGAGTTCAAGGCGAAAGCTGGCGCGACGGATCTTGTATCGGCGGTTCAGAACGGACGATTGCAGGTAGCGGACGTGTTTGGCGGGGCGCTCGCACAGCTGGATCCGATATTCGAGTTGTCTACGCTGCCATTCCAGGTGCATTCACTTGGCGACTCCCAGCGTCTTGCGTGTGTGGTTGAGCCTCTGTACCGCCGCGCATTGTTGCGTGCCGGGCTTCACATGCTGTTCATTTCGCCGTGGCCGCCGACCGGGCTGTGGTCGCGCGAGCCGGTGGCGGATCCAGCCGACATGGCCGGCCTGCGGGTACGGACCTACGACGACAGCTCTGCCCAGGTTCTTACCGGCTTGGGTATGCGCGCAACTGCGCTACCCGTTCAGGACGTGCGTCCGCTGCTGCGGACCGGTGCGCTGGACGGTGTGCTGTCATCAGGCGATGGGGCGGTTGGAAGGTCTTTTCACGGACAGTTGCCAAACTTCACCGCGATCCACTACGCGTTCCCGGTGTCATTTGTCGTGATGAGCCAGACGCGTTATGAGGCGTTACCGGACGAGTTGCGAGATCAGCTCGATAAGGCGGCCAAAGACGTACAGCGCCGCCAGTGGGCAACGTTGCCGGCGCGCATCCGTGAGAACTACGCAGCCATGCGGCTGGCTGGCGTCAATGTAAACGCCTCGATCGATGACGGCTTTCGAACGCATCTTCGCGAGGCGGGTGATGCACGCATGAAGGAATGGCTTGCACGCGTGCCGGTTGAATACGCCACAACTGTCAAAGCGTTTCTGGAGGAGGCGCCGTCGGCGCAGGACACATGTCCAATCAGCTTGCTGGAAGCTCAACAGGGCGCTCGCGGGTAGTCGCGATACGTAGTGCGATAGTGGCCTCAGGCGTGATCGGCACCTACGTTTTTCTTGTGCTCGCGAGCACGTCACATATGTCTGCCAGAGAGCGTGCAGAGATCCTGATGCCGTGGAAGGCGAACGAAGGACCGATTGCCACGTTGCATGTACGAGTTGGCAAGAGTGCGTGCCGTTTCGAGAACGTATTTATTGGCGACGGCGCTGTTCGTACGGCCAGCCATTGTGTATCTGAAGAGGAGAGTGCAAAGGATGAGCGCGAAAAGAATTGACCTGAACGTCGACATTGGCGAAGGTTTCGAGCACGACATTGAACTGCTTGGCTACGCCACGTCGGTCAACGTCGCATGCGGATGGCATGCAGGTGATCCGCTGACCATGCGCCGCGTTACGGCGGAGGCAATACGTCGAGGCGTTGCGATCGGTGCGCATCCGAGCTTTCCTGATCGCGAGAATTTCGGCCGGGCTGTCATGACCCTTTCGCCAGATGAGGTGTACGCCGGAGTGCAATACCAGGCCGGTGCGCTTGCGGCGGTTGTGGCGGGTCTGAGTGGCCGTGTCATGCATGTGAAACCGCACGGCGCTTTATACAACCAGGCTGAGGAGGATGCCGACCTGGCCCGCGCCATTGTGCACGCTGTCCGTGACATGGATCCCGACCTTGCAATATTCGGCCTCGCGGGCGGGCAGCTTATCCGGATTGCGCGCGAAGAAGGGCTAGTCGCGATCGAAGAGGGTTTCGCCGACCGCGCCTATACGCCGGCAGGCAAGCTGGTGCCTCGATCCCAGCCGAACGCGCTGCTCGAGAACGACGGCGACGCCTGTGAACAGGCCATCAGCATGGTATGCGATCGTCGCGTCCGGGCATCCGACGGCAGTTGGGTTGCGATTAGCCCACAGACGCTGTGCCTGCATGGAGATGGATCCCACGCGGTGATTTTCGCTGACCAAATTTGCGCTGCGCTCGCGAAAGCAAAAGTGGCTGTCCAGCCTGTCAAGCGTGCTAACGAAGTGGCCTCCGTCGTGGATTGAAGGATCGCTCAGGAAAGGAGATCAACAGCTTTCTGGACGACGAGAGGGTCGACCTGTCCGGATTCCGAAGCGGCTTGGTAGACCAGGGAAAGCAGCTTTGCTTTCTTCTCGCCGCCAAAGCTTCGCCCAGCGTGGGACAAGCCGTCTTCAAGGGCACTGAAGACTCTTTGTAGGAGTTCCGGGTCCACTGCACCGTAGCGCGGTGCTCGATGGCCGGTCAGGAGATATGTGACATCGAAACCGTGCGCAAAGAGCGTCATGAGATAGGCGGCGTCCGGATAACTCTCTTCCTTTTCGTAGGCAGACTGGGTTTTGCGGTGAATTCGTGTCCATTCGGCGACGTCTGTCTGAGTTAGGGAGAGGCGATCACGTTCTTCCACTAGACGCTGCCCAAAGGTTGATGGCATATGGAACGGCCTTTTGTGTTGTAAATGGCAGAAAAATGTTTCATACTGATCGCAAACGTATCAGGCACGGACAGTATACGGACCCATCTCATGACACTGAAAACCTTAGAGGAAGTCCGGGCAGAGTTCGATCGGTGTGGCATCTCCGTTTCGGGCTGGGCCGTAAGACACGGAATCCCCCGCAACATCGTTAACGGCGTGTTGCAGGGAAGACTGAAGGGCAAGCGCGGCCACGCGCACAACGCGGCGGTCTTGCTGGGACTGAAAGACGGCGTTGTAAATCGTGAGGAGGCGCGCGAGCCAGATCTTTGCGAGGCACTGCCAGCCAGGGAAGGGTAGGTGAGGGTGTAGGAGCGGTCAGCGTCGATGTAGCGAGCATCGGCGCCGACCTGACCAGTTGTTGGAACCTGAGAGGTCGACAATGGCTAAAGCCATTATATCGTTCGGGCACAGCCGGCGACATAACGTGGGCGAGAGGGGAAGTCATGCTTGATTTCATCTCGTTAGCCCAGCAATGCGCGCCGAACGTCCACCCCACGACGCTTCAGGCGGTCGTGAGAACTGAGTCCGGCTTCAATCCGTACGCGATCGGCGTCGTTGGTGGCCACCTTGCGCGCCAGCCGCGCGATCGCGCTGAAGCGGTGGCGACGGCAAGGGCGCTCAATGCACAAGGCATCAATTTCAGTATGGGGCTTGGACAGGTCAACAAGGCCAATCTTGCCCGCTACGGATTGACCTACGAAACGGCCTTTGATCCGTGTGCGAACCTGCGCGCGGGCAGCGCGATACTGCACGACTGTTATGAGCGGGCGACTGCGGCAATGGGGCAGAGTGCACCGGCATTGCGTGCTGCGATCAGCTGCTACTACAGCGGCAATTTCACGCGCGGCGAGACTGCCGACGCCAACGGTACCAGTTACGTGCAGCGCGTTGTTGCCAACGCCCAGACGGTGGCAGGCTCAAACAATGTCGTTCCTGCGATTCCTGTTGTGATGGACAGTCAGTCCGACAGACCAGCACACGCTGCAGCGCCTGATGCCAAAACATCTTCCGCGCGCCGCAGTGGCCCCAAACAACGGCAGGACGCACCGCACCCGTCATGGGACGCATTCGGCGATTCCGCTTGTGACAACGACTGCAACTGACCTGAGCCGCGACGACGCGGCCTGATCTCAACCACGTGAAAGGAGAAGCCATGCAACGCAATACAAAATTCAAGATTATGAAATCAGTACAACTGAAATGTTATGCGTATCGCATGACGGCGCAGCGAATCTTGACCCGCGCGCGCCAGGCGGTGGCATTGGGCATCGCAATCGGCCCCGAACTCGCATTCGCGGGTGGGGGGCTGGACTCAGCAACGCAGGGCGCGACCACCTTCAAGATCTGGCTCTATTCGTTCCTCGGCGTCGTCGCGGCCTGCGTGCTGATGTGGAAAGGGGCGGAGTGCTGGGCCGATCGCGCGCACTGGAGCGAGTTTGTGACGATGTGCGGCAAGGTGGCGGCGGTGGGCTCGGTGGTCGGCGTGCTCGCACCGTATCTGTGGAACATGTTCAGCTGAGCACGCCATGTCGGACGAAAAAACCCGCTATCCCGGATTCAACGGCCTTGGCCGCACGGCGGCCATCTGGGGCGTTCCTTATATGGCGATGCTGGTTGTCGTCGTCGCGTCGATGTTTGTCGGCGTGCTGATTTCCTTCTTCGTCGGACCAGGCGGTCTGCTGTTTGTCTTCCTGGGCTTTCCGGTGCTGCTGTATTTCAAGCACATCTGCGAAACCGACGACCAGGGCCTGCGGATCATGTGGCTGGAATTGCGTTGCCGCTTCTACTTCTGGCAGCTGCGGGTCCGCGCGCGGCTAAATGCCGGGCGAGCCGCCCCGCGCTTTGGCAATACCTCTACGCTTGCGCCGCTGCGATACGGACGGCAACGCCGCGTCTACCGCGATTTTTTCAAACCGTTGTCCAAGAGTGAGCGCCGGCTGCGTGAGCTCGATCCGGAGGCCTGATGCAAAGCAGACCCGCCGTCACCAGCGAAATCCTCGGCGCGATCGGCGCCGTGGAAGACTGGATTCCGAAGTACGGGCATCCGGTCACGAAACACGTACAGCACCTTGAGGGCAACCGGTTCATGGTGACGCTGGCCATGCGCGGCGTGCCGTTCGAGGTGCACGAGAACGTCGCGATGGAGCGCATGTTCGATCGCGATACGGAAGCGTACAGCAAGCTTGGGCGCGACCTGGGTGGCCGCCTTGGCTATCACGCAACGTTCGTGCGACAGCGCGTGAGTTTTGATCGCGTGTACCGGTTCAAACAGCGCTTCATGCAGTGGTTCGTACGCGAGTACATCGGGCGACGTTTCGGAGCCGAAAAGTTCTTCGAGAATCGCTATTACCTGTCGCTGATCCTGAAATACGAGGACTTCGATGACGGGCTCAAGGAAATCGGCTCCCTTGCGAAACAGGCGCTGCTGCAGTTCGGCGAGTATGAAGCCGAGTTGCTTGAAGTGTACGAGCGCAAGCACATGAACGGCACGAAGATGCTGTTCTCGCCCTTGTATGGGCTCGTCAGCTATCTCATCAATGGGAAGACCGGTGATCTTCCGGTCGCAGCGGAACCCGGTACCGATGTCATCCCGTCGAGCCATCTGCACTTTGGGTACAACACGCTCGAGATCGGGGCGAGCGACGTGCCGGCGTACCGGCGCGTTGCAACCTGCCTCGACCTTCGCAGTTGCCCGGAGAAGCCGGGCTGGGGCCAGCTCGACCCGCTGATCACGTTGAACATGGAATTCACGATTACGCATACGTTCAACTGCATGACGGGCTTCGAGTCAAACCGGACCATCGATTCGGCGATCAACAAGCTGGAATCAGCCGGTGACAAGGCGAAGCACCAGGTCAAGGAACTACGCGACGCACAGGGTTACGTGAACACGGGTGAGCTGTCGTTCGGCGAGTATCACGGCGCGGCGGTTATCTACGGCGAAACAGCGAAAGAGGCGTTGGAGAACGCCGACAGGTTTGCGTCCCGTTCGCGCAACGAGTGTGGAGTTGAATGGTCGCCCGCGACGGGGTCTGCTCCGTTCACGTACTTCTCGCAGGTCCCGGGCGCGCGAGTCAAACCGCGACCGAAAGTGCAGTCCTCGCGCAATTTTGCGGCGATGTACACGTGCCATGACTACTCGTCAGGCAAGGCGGAGGGCAACCCGATCGGTGACGGCTCGGCCGTCATCCCATTTCGCTCGGATTCGGGCGTGTACAACTACAGTTCGCACGCGAGCCGGCTGGGGGACATCAATGTCTCGGAGAAGGTGGCCGGGCATTTTGAAGGGAAAGGCACGACGGGCAGCGGCAAGTCTACGGTCGTCGTTGCGGCGACGGGCATGCTGTCCCGCTTCGATCCGATGCTGTACGTGCTGGACAAGGGTCGAGGCTGGGAAGTGTTCATCCGGGTGATGGGTGGCGCCTATGTCTATCTGGAGAAAGGCAAGCCGACCGGGTGGGCGCCGTTCGAGCTCGCCGACACACCAGACAATCGCGAATTCCTGTATGGACTCGTCGAACTGTGCGGCCGGAAGAACGGTGTCGACCATCAGGGTAAGCCAATCAGGATTGACCTGACGGCCGGCGAGAAGATTCACTGCCGCAACGCCGTCGATGCGGTAATGGGGGTCGATGACGTACGGCTGCGCCGCTTCAGCCTGCTACTGGACAGCATTCCGGACGAAGGCGACGACGGCCTGCGCGCACGTCTGTCGATCTGGTGCAAGTCGGAGGGCGGCCGGTTCTGGTGGGTGTTCGATAACCCGCCCAATCTCTCATTGAACATGAGCGAGCAACGCTGGATCGGGTTCGATGTTGAGGCGTTTCTTGTCGAGAACTATGAGCCGTCGGAGCCCGCATTTGCATATCTGTTCCATCTCAAAAAACTGATGCGTCGGGAAGGCACCCTGATGCTGACGGTGATCGAAGAGTACTGGCTGCCGCTGCGCTTTCGCACGATCCGCGAGCAGATCGAGGAAACGCTGGCGAGCGGGCGTAAGGAAGGGGAATTCATGGGACTGATCACGCAACAGCCGGAACAGGCGCAGCGGGCGGCAGACCTGTTTCCCGCGCTGCGCAGTCTGGTCGCCACGAAGATCTGGCTGGCCGATCCGGCGGCAGAAGAAGAGGCCTATCTGCGTGACGGCATGACCCGCAAAGAGTTCAAGGAATTCAAAAAACTCACGCCACAGTCGCGCCGATTCCTGATCAAGCAGGGCAACCAGTCGGCCTTGGCCAGTTTCGACCTGAGCGGCCTTGACGATGCGATTGCGGTGTTCTCTGGCGATCGCGAGAACGCACTGATCTGCGACGGGGTGCGCGCTGAGCTGGGCGACGATCCGGACGTCTGGTTGCCCGTCTATCTGTATCGCGTGTTCGAACGGAAGCTGCGCACACGGCTCGCGGCGAAGCACGGCGCCGATGAGCGGCTGTGGTCCACCGAGCTGCAGCGCGGCCTCGAGCGCAAGCGTGCCGAGCTTGCGCAGATTTATCCGCCGGTTAATCAGCCGGTTGACGACGAAGTTTTTGCCTGATGTGCTGCAACCCAAGGAGGGAACGATGAACAGCACCGATGTCTATCCGGCCGTGCGCCGGCCGGTTGACCCCGCGATCCGGAACCTTCGTGAGGCGCTGCGGGCACGATCAGCGCGCGCGGGCATGAGCCTCGTCTATCTGCCGGGAATTACGCTTTGGCCGCGCCGCACTCTGGTCGCGGTGTTGTGTGCGTGCGCGCTTTCACAGGCCCACGCGCAGGGTGTGCCGACCATCTCACCGGCGGAGCTCGCGCAACAGATGATGCAGGTCGAGCAGCTGGGGCAGCAGATCAAGAATCAGGAGGACCAGTATCAGGCGCTGACTGGCAACAGCAGTTTCGGCAACATCATGAACGATGCGTCGCTGCGTAACTACCTTCCGGAACAGTGGCAAAACATTTACGACCAGGCGAAGAACGGCGGGCTCTCGGGTATCAGTTCGTCGATGCGTTCGATCGAGCAGCAGGAAAGCATGACCGGCGCGAGCACGCCCGGTCAGCAGCGCTATTACGACACGCTCGCGGCCAACAAGGCGATGAACGAGCAGGCGTACAGCGCGACGATGGCGCGCCTGAGCAACATCCAGGCGCTCATGCAGCAGTCCAATATGACGCAGGATCCGGCGCAAAAGGCTGATCTGCAGAACCGGATGGCCGCGGAAGAGGCGATGGTCACAAATGACCAGACGCGCCTGCAGCTCACCGCGCAGTTGCAGAAAACAGAGCTGCAGCTTGCCGAACAGCAGCAGGATCGCGAATTCAAAAACCAATTTCTTGGAGGTTCAAGTGGTCAATAAAGCCCTGCTCGGCGCAATTATCAGTTTGCTGGTCGTGATTGCTGGATATCTTGGCTATCTGGCGTGGGACCGCCATCAGCATAACGTTAAGGAGGAGATCGAGCATAGGCAGGAGCTGGAATTCAAGGCGCACCTGCTCGGCACGACGCCAGAACAACTGGAGAAGGAGGAAACGCCTGAGCAGCGTCAGCAGGACAAGGATGCTGACGAAATAGTGAAGAAAGCAATGCGATAACTGGCCTAGCTTCGGAGCGTCTTATGTCATACACACCGATCACCACGACGATCTTTTCCAGCATGACGTCCGACTTCGATGCGAACGTGGTTTCGACCATCAGTTCGGGTTCGGAGCGCATCATCGGATTGATCTCGCCACTGATGGCAGCATGTTTCAGCATTTATGTGCTGCTGATCCTGTGGACGTACTGGCAGGGGCGCAACGACGAGCCGATCAACGACTTTCTCATGCGTATGGCGACCTGGGCGTTCATCCTGACGTGTGGGATGAACATCCAGTTTTACAGCACGTACATCGTACCTGCCTTGAACGGTCTGGGTGAACAACTGGCCGGCGCGATCACGGGGCAGGCGAATCCTATCTCCGGCCTGGATAACCTGCTGAGCTCGTACATCAACGCGTGCGCGCAGATCTACGACAACGCACACAATTTCCAGATCATCGGTGCCGTGTGGGTGATCACGGTGCTGCTTATCTTCGCGACGCCGTTTATGGGGTTGGCCGTTGCATACATCATCCTCGCCAAATTTGCGCTCGGTTTGCTGCTTGCGCTAGGGCCGCTCTTTATCTCAATGGCGCTGTTTCCGCCGGTGCGTCAGTTCTTCTGGAACTGGGCAGGGCAGTGTCTTAACTACGCCCTTCTCGTGGCTCTATTTGCGGGTGCCGGCGCTATTGAGGTGGGTTTTGCGCAGAAGATCGCGCCTTCCGGATCGGCTTTCCCATCCATGAAACAGGTGGTTGAAATCGATGTGATGGGCGTGGTGTTCTTCATTGTCGCGCTCAATCTGCCGGGTCTTGCTTCGGCGTTGGCGAGCGGTGTGGGGATTTCCACGATGACCGGCAATCTCGGTGCGGCTGGTAGGGCTCTCGCTGCCGCGTCGAAGATGAAGATAGGTGGCGCGGGTAAGCAAAACACGGGCGGATCCGTGTCGAAAGCGTAAGGAGGGTACATGCCTGATTTTTTTGCGAAGCTGATCCGCTGGTGGTTGCTCGCTGTCTGCTGGGTCACGTTTGCTGGTTTCGCGCTGGCATTGCTGAATAGCATTGGTACATTCATTTACCACCGTCTGCAGTAAGTGTACACAGCAGGAGATCACGATTGAAAGCGCAGCTTTGCATTGGTTAACTGTAGCCACGGTTTTTTGATTAAATGAGACACGGAGAAAGACATGCAACCAGTAGAAAGCAATGCAGCAAACCGACGGGTGCCGGTGCGGGCTGTGATAACGCGGGCACTCCTTGGACTGGCCGTCAACGTGGTGTTGCTCGCGTTTTTCTGCGCGCTCGCCTGGCAGTTGCTTAGTCCCTACCAAGGGGAGATTCGCCATATTGTTGCGCCGTTGCGCCCGGCATACGTCACGCTGTTCAGTCTGTGCGCGGTATTGGGCTACATGGCGTGCCACATTCCCAGCGTGGGGGCCGCGATCTCAACCGGACTGTGCGATTTTCTTGAGTCGCGCTTTCGCCGTACGCCGCAGCGTTGAGGAACCGGAGACCATGAAATCTTCCATTCCAATCCTGTTGGTAGCGCTTGCGCTGCAGGCCTGCAGCTCACCGCCGAAACCACCCGAGCCAACTGGCCAGTGGGTACCCGTCAACCAGCCGTTGGCCCAGCAATCGGGCCATACGGAATCGAAGTGAGGAACAGGATGACATCGACTATCAGGCAATGGTTTGCGTCGGGAGCGAACGCGCGCAAACGTAAGGGAAGCCCGGCCGGGTCGACCACGCGCGCAGACGCGCCGGTGAGCGGTGTTGAGTCGGGCGAGCGCGATGCGGTCAGCTGGTACCTGAAACAGGCACAGGCCTTCGAAAAGTCGAAGGTCGAAGCAGCGGAGGAGAAGGCCCGTATTGCGAACCGGCGCTCGGTGTTATCGGGCGTTGTCGCTCTCGCCGCTGTTTCTGGCATGGGGGCTTTAGGACTCCTAAAGCGGCCGAACCCGCCCGCCGTGCTGCGCGTGGACTCGTCGACCGGTAAGGTCGACGTGTTGCCAACAACAGCTAACGGACACGTCACATTTTCGGAGAAGACCGATCGCGCGGATCTGCACCGTTACGTCGAACTACGCGAGAGCTACGACTGGGAGACGATTTCGGACACGCACGCCGCGGTGATGTTCATGAGCGACGATCACGAGAAGGAAGCCTATGACGGGCTGGTCCGCGGCCCGGTGGGCCCGCTCAAGCTGCTGAAGGATCAGGCGCGGGTCATCGCACACGTCGGCTCGATCACGTTCGCACCCGCCGCGCAGGTGTTCTTCTCGCGTCAGCTGGTCCCGCTGAATCCCGCAGCGAAACGGCCGGATCCGACGTACTGGATTGCGACGGTCGCATTCGAGCGTGTGAACGTTCCGGAAAAGCAGGATCAGCAGGATATCAATGCTGACGGTTTTCGCTGCACGAGCTACGAGGTCACGCGAGACTGGACCCGGGCGCCCGCCGATGCTGCGCCGGCGTCGGGCTCTGCGGCAGCCGGAGGTGGAGCATGAAAGGACGAACGATCCGGATGTCAGCAGGCGCGGGCGCGGTCGCACTGGGTTTCGCGTTGGCGCCGATCCACGCGCGAGCGCTCGAAACGCCGCGCAGTTGCGGTTCAGACCCGCACATCCAGTGCGCGACCTACGATCCGGACCAAGCCTATCGTGTGGCCACCATGCCGGGGCGCGCGGTGATGATCCAGTTCGAGCCAGGCGAACACATCATCAACAGCGGCGAGGGCATCGGAGACGGCAAGGCGTGGCACGTGGCCATCAACGACAGTGGCGCGATGCTCAAACCGGGTGCGCCGCAGCCAGAAACCAATCTTCTGCTGGTCACCAACCGGCGCACCTATCCGCTCTCGCTTGTTGACGTGTCGGCCGCACAGCCGGCGACATGGATACTGCGTTTCGACTATCCGGACACGCGTGCCAGAGCGGCGAGCGCGCAGCTGCGCCGCGAGCAGGCGGTAAGCGCTGCGCTGGGCAGTCAACAGGGCAATGGGCCGGCTATTCCCGCATCGGTCGTGAGCGTGGGCGCTGCGAAATCCGCACCTGTCGCGTCGGTTCCTGCAGCCAATATCCAGTACATGATGCGCGGCGATCGTGCACTCGCGCCGACTGCGCTGTGGGACGACGGCCGATTCACGTACTTCAAGTACTCAACCGCGCGTGACCTGCCGACGATCTTCACGAAGCTTCCCGACGGCGGCGAGGCGACGGCGAACTTCCATATGGAGGGCGATACGGTCGTCGTGCACGAAGTGTCGAAGTCGTTTGTCATCCGCTACGGCCAGTCGGTGCTGGGTATCCGCAACGACGGCTATTCGCCTGATGGTCATTACAACCGTGCGGGCTCGTCGGTGCCGGGCAGCGCGCGCATCGCGCGTGACCATACCGATGCATCGACGAACTGATCAGGGAGCGAACAGGGTATGACTGAACGAAACGAAATGGAACATGCGGCGTCGAGCGACGTCGGCCCGCAGCCTTCGCTCGACCTGCCGGGCCGCCGGAAGACGCGCGTGGGCAAGCTGCGTCTGGTGCTGGTCGCGCTCGCTGTTATTGCGCTGGGTGCATCGGGCGTCACGATCTATCTGCAGCGCCTGTTCCAGCAGCATGAGGACGCGAAACAGGCGGCGCTGACAAAACCGAAAGACAGCGGCGCGAGTGACGCCGGTGCGGATCTGGAGACGCAGAAGGATCGGATCAAGCGCGCGGAAGATCAGGCCCGTGCCGCGTCGGAGGCTGCGGCCGCCGCTGCCGCGAATTCCCACCTCGCGACGCCGGCCGGCGCGGCATCGCAGACAAACGGACAGGCGGTGGCCGTGAGCAACCGGCCACGGCCGCTCACGCCGGCCGAGCGGCGCCTGCAGGGCAGCGTGCTCGTCGCGAGCGGCAGCAACGATTCTGGCCAGAGCAACGATGGTCCCGTGGCATCAAACGAAACTGCAGGTGACAGCGGTGGCAACACCGGCAGCGGCAACGCCGGGGCCAGCGGCCACGATGCGTCTGGTCTGGCAGGTCTGGCGAAGTCGATGGGTCTGTCAGCGCTGCGCGGCCGCAATGCAGGCGGCACGTCCAGCTCGCCGGGCAAGACGGACACCAGCGACGGCAACGGTTCGTCGATCGACCAGTCCTTGCAGCCGTCAAAGCTGCAGCCGATGCAGGCCTCGTTCCGGCCGAACCGGCACTACCTGCTGAGTCGCAACACGATGATCCGCTGTGGTCAGTCGACGGCGATCCGTACCGACCGGCCGGGCCTGATCGGGTGCCCGATCGCGCAGGACGTGTGGTCCGACGATGGCACGACGCTGCTCGTTCGCAAGGGTGCGATGGCGAAGGGCGAGCAGCGCGATGCGGTGATCCAGGGGCAGGGCGTGATCGGCGCGATCTGGGATGAGATCGACGACGGCGACGTGCACATTCCACTGAACTCGCCCGCTACCGATCCGCTCGGTGCCGCCGGTATCCCAGCCTACGTCGACGAGCACTTCTGGCTGCGGTTCAAGGGCGCGCTGATGGTCAGCCTGATTGGCGACTTCGGCCAGGCGCTGGCGAACAAGGCGAGCGGCAGCGGCAATCAGATCACATTCTCGAACAGTTCGAACGCCACGCAGGATGTGGCCGCCGAAACGTTGCGTAACACCATCAACATCCCGCCGACGGCGTATTCGAACCAGGGCTCGGTCATCAATATCTTTGTGGCGCGCGACGTCGACCTGAGTGGCGTGTATGAGAACGTCGATGCGCAAGGCAACGTGGTTGGCCAGAACGGGCAGCAATGAGGAACGGACCCATGAACCTGAAGATCACCTACCCGGACGACTTCCCGCTGCATGGGCTCGATCGCGACATGTTCGAGACGAAGCTGCGCGATGCCCTGCGTTTCTGTTTCTACGGCAACACGATCCGGCAGCTGGCCGAACGGGTCGATGCACGGCGTGCGCGTGTGGTTCCCGATGCCTTGCCACTTAGGCAGATCGCCGACGAGCACGCGTTTGAGGATTGCATGACCCTCGACGGGTGCCGGATCGACGACATGTCAGCGCCGCTGCGACGCAACCTGCTACGTAACGTCGGGGCGCGTATCGGGCTGACGATCTCGGAGTGGGGCGACAGTGCGTTGCCGTCGCTCGACGAGCCAGCCAATCATGCGGTCGATCACGCAATGGAAACGCACGCAACTAACCGTCAACCCGTCGAAACCCCGGCGATTCCCGATCACCAGACGCGACGCATCGCGCGCATCTGGCTTGCAACGGGGCTATGCGCAGCCGTGGCAATCGGCGGTGCGGGCTGGAAATTGACCCGGCCGGCCGTGCCCCTGAGTGCAACCGTGGTTTCCACGTCGCCGGCGCAAACGCTCCGCGAGCTGGCGAGCAGCGTGCCGGACGATCGACGCCCGTATCGCGTGTCCGTGCAGATCGAGCCGCAGGATACGGGAACCACGCCTCGTTGATTCTGCACGGCACTTTGATTAACGGATGTGACCCTAAACCAGAAAGGAGTACGAATGAGTGCAGTCGTAATCGATGTGATCGAGAAGGGCACGATCGCCCGCAGCTTCCTCAAGCAGATGGGCATCTCGAACTTCTTCGACGGTAGCCTCACCGAGGTCGCGATCAACCGTCCCGGTGAGATCTGGACACAGGGGAGTGCCGGATGGCGACGGCACGATGCACCGGCCTGCTCGCTCGATGCGTGCTTCAAGCTCGCGAACGCCCTGACGGTGATGAAGGGCGGCAAGTTCTCCACAAAGGAGCCGATTCATCCGGTGGTCCTGCCCGAGGGCCAGCGCGGACACGTGCTGATGCAGCCGGCCTGCGAGCAGGACACCATCTCCATCACGATCCGGATCCCGTCAGACGTGCGCTTCTCGGTCGCTGAGTACGAGCGCAACGGCTGGTTCGAGGGTTATCGGGACGTGTCGCCGCGCCGCGACACGTCGGTGTCGCTGGATCTGCAGCCGTTCGAGCTGGAGATGCTCGAGGCGAAAGCCCAGCGCAACGTCACGCGCATGCTCGAGCTCGCTGTCGCCAACCGGCTGAACATTGTGCTGGCCGGCGGCACCGGCTCCGGCAAGACCACGCTGAACAAGGCGCTCTCGGACCTCGTGCCGTCCGATGAACGGATCGGGACGATTGAGGACACGCCGGAACTGTCGCTGCCGAACCACCCGAACCGCGTACACATGTTTTTCAGCGACACGCTGCCGGCGAAGGAACTGGTGCGCTCCACGCTGCGCATGAAGTTCGATCGCGTGTTTCTCGCCGAGTGTCGCGGCGACGAGACATGGGACTACATGACGCTGCTGAACACGGGCACGCCCGGCGGTATCACAACCGTGCATTGCAACGATGCGCGCTCGGCACATTCGCGCATCGCGACGCTGGTCAAACAAAGCGCGGTCGGCCAGACGCTCGACTGGCAATTCATCATGGAACAGGTGCGCGTAACGGTTGATCTCGTCATTTTCATGCGCAACAAGCGGCTCACCGAAATCTGGTACGACCCGATCGGCAAGGCGCAACTGCTGGGGTGTGTCTCATGAGCGCCGATGCCGCGGCGCAGATGATCGAACAGATCGTGATCAGCCTGTGCGGTGCGCTCGCCGTTTTCCTGTCGCAGGACCGGCGTGTGCACTGGCGGCGCTGGGCCTGCATCTTCGGGCTGGCCGCGCAGCCGTTCTGGTTCGACATGGCGTGGCGAGCGCATCAGTACGGCGTGCTTGCGCTGTGCTTGGTCTACGCGGCGTCGTGGGCGCGCGGTTTCACGGCGCACTGGCTCGTACGCAGGGAGGATGCCTTATGAATTTCGCGATCAGCGACATCGAGGCGGCGATCGAGGGGTGGCGCATGCGTTCGTCGTCGGACGAAGCATTCGCTGGGAGCGCAGAGGCTCGCGCGCTGGCCCGGCTCTACGGCGCCGTGATCGCACACGGCTGCGAGGGCGTCACCGACGCCGGGCTGGACGACGCGCAGCGCGATGCACTGCGGATTCTTTCCACCCATGCAGCCGGAAGGCGCACGCAATGAAGGCGGATCTCCCGATTCCCGATGCACCGGCAGCTTGCATTGCACGAAATGGAGTGAGTGATGGGTAAAACCACGATCGAATGGACTGACGAAACCTGGAATCCGCTGCGTGGGTGCAGCCGCGAGTCGCCGGGCTGCATGCACTGCTACGCGGAGCAGGTCGCGCGTCGGTTCAGTGGCACGGGCCAG
>NZ_JCAQOZ010000008.1:0-106287 GCF_059567945.1 Paraburkholderia sp. BGA-UO-ETr-F12
ATTCTGCCGCAACCAGCCCTCTCTCAGCTTACTTCTTCAAGGCACGTCAAGTATTCGCTTCGCCGGGCTGGCGCCCGTACTTGACCCGCCAACCCACCCACTGAGAATTGAAAAGAGGCAAAAAACCCGCGGCTGAGGACCGCGGGAGCCAGTCATCTGCATGACAGCTGAAGGAGTGTTCTTGACCACTCCGACCATGAAGGGGAACAACGGTAACTGACGGGATGCGGGGCCGGGCGCACGGAGGTGACCCGCCTCGCGCGCCCGGCCCGCGTCAGGCTATTTCTTCACCGCCACAGTGGCGTTGCTCTTCTGAGTAGCGGCCGCGCTAGTCGAGTTGGCCGGGTTGGCGCCGTTACCCGAAGCGGGCGCGCCTTTGCTCTGTGCAGACGCCGCAGCCTGCGTGTTAGCAGCCGCGCCAGCCGGACCGACAGCGAGACCCTCCGCCTGCAGGCGCTCGACGGTATGCCCGCCCATGCCTTTGACGCGCTTGCCGAGATCGGCCGGGTCCTTGAATGGACCATGCGCTGAACGTTCTTCGAGAATGGCTTTCGCTTTGGCAGGACCGATGCCCTTGATGCCGCGCAGCGCATCCTCGTTAGCCGTGTTGACGTCGACCGCCGCATACGCGTGGCCGAAAGCGGCGAGCATGGCCGCGGTAACCAGAATTTTTCGAAACATATGGAATCTCCCTCGTACAACCGGTTGGCGACCATCACCAACCGGGAGATTCCAGTTTAAAGAGGTATCCGAAAGATTTACACCTGGCCGAATAGCCAACGTACGTACCGATCGACACCTTCCTGCACGCTCAGGAACGGCGCGTCATAGCCGGCGGCACGCAGCTTCGTCAGGTCGGCCTGCGTGAAGCACTGGTACTTGCCGCGCAACGCATCGGGGAACGGAATGTACTCGATCAGTCCGCGCTGCACCTGATCCGCGAGCGACAACGGCGGCTCGTTGTTCAGCGCACGCAGCGTGTTGACCACCGTGCTCGCGATGTCGTTGAACGGTTGCGCACGACCACTGCCCAGATTGAAAATGCCTGACTTGTCCGGATTGTCGAAGAAGAACAGGTTCACCTTGACCACATCTTCGACAGAGACGAAATCGCGCGTCTGTTCGCCGGCGGCATAGCCGTTGTATTCGCCGAACAGCTTGACCTTGCCTTCCGCGCGAAACTGGTTGAAGTTGTGAAACGCCACCGACGCCATGCGCGCCTTGTGGGTCTCGCGCGGCCCATACACGTTGAAGTAACGGAAGCCGGCAATCTGGCTTTTCGCGGTGGGCAGCACGCGGCGAATCACCTGGTCGAACAGGAATTTCGAATAGCCGTACACGTTCAGCGGCTGCTCGACTTCGCGCTCTTCGACAAAACGGCTCGACCCGCCATACGTTGCCGCCGAGGATGCATACAGAAACTGGATGTTCTGCGCGAGACAGACGTCGAGCACCTCACGGCTATAGCGGAAGTTGTTGTCCATCATGTAGCGGCCGTCGGTTTCCATCGTATCCGAGCAGGCGCCCTCGTGGAAAATCGCGCGCACCTTGCCGAAGTCGCCCCGCTTGAAGCGTTCGACGAATTCGGTCTTGTCGAGATAATCGTCGATCTCGCAGTCGACCAGATTCTTGAACTTGTCCGCGCGCGTGAGGTTATCAACCGCGATGATGCGTTGTTCACCGCGCTCGTTGAGCGCCTTCACGAGATTGCTGCCGATAAAGCCGGCCGCGCCGGTGACGATGAGGGTCATGATGATCCTGCGGTAATGTGTTCAGTCGACGCCTCGCGGGCCCCTGTTTACGCCGCTGAAGCTTAAGCGCGCAAAGCCGGGATTCCCGCGGGCCGCATCAATGAAAGAGTTCGTCGTAGTTGACAGTGGCGGTGCCGAGTTTGCCGACCACGATGCCGGCCGCGCGATTCGCGAGTCCGACCGCCTCGACCAGCGTCAAACCCGCGCCAAGCATGGCGGCGAGCGTGGCGATCACGGTGTCGCCCGCGCCCGATACATCATACACTTCACGTGCAACGGCCGAAGCGTGCAGGATACCGTCGTCGGAGAAGAGCGTCATGCCCTCCTCCGAGCGGGTCAGCAGCAAGGCCTTGAACGCGAGATCGGCCCGCAGTTTAGTCACACGCGCGATCAGATCCTCTTCGGACTTCCACTGCCCGACCACCTCGCGCAACTCGGCGCGATTCGGCGTGATCAGGGTGGCGCCGCGATAGCGCTCCCAGTCGTCGCCCTTCGGATCGACCAGCACCGGTTTGCCCGCCGCGTGCGCCTTCGCGATCATCTGCGTGACGTGCGTGAGACCACCCTTCGCGTAATCCGACATCAGGATCACGTCGTGCGACGGCAGCAGGTCGTCGAAACGCGCGAGGCCCGCGAGCAGCACTTCGTGCGCCGGCGAGTTTTCGAAGTCGACGCGCAGCAACTGCTGCTGACGCGACAGCACGCGCAGCTTGATGGTGGTGAGCAAATCCGGATCGCGCTCCAGATGCGGCACTACCCCGCTTTCATCGAGTAATTGCACGATGCGCTCGCCGGGCTCGTCGTGGCCGACCACGCACAGCAAACCCGCTTGCGCGCCGAGCGCAACCGCATTGCGCGCCACGTTCGCCGCGCCGCCGAGCCGATCTTCCTGGCGCTGTACATGCACGACCGGCACCGGCGCTTCCGGCGAAATACGGTTCACGTCGCCGAACCAGTAGCGATCGAGCATGACGTCGCCGACTACCAGCACGCGCGCCGCCCCGAGGCGTTCGCGCGGCACCACGGTCAATGCCGCGGCGGGTGCGGGGTGAGCAGCCTCAGGCATTGCTGGAGACACCGGCCGGAAGTTCAGAGGGCTGGGCATAAGGTCGTCCGATCGAGTGATAGTCGATGCCGAGTTCGGTCATTGCGTCCGGCTCGTACAGATTGCGGCCGTCGAAAATCAGTGGCGACTTCAGCACTGATTTCAGATGCACGAAATCCGGGCTCTTGAATTCCTTCCATTCAGTGACGACCACCAGCGCGTCGGCGCCGGTGAGCGTTTCGTCCTGGGTGCTCGTGAAATGCAGGCGCGCGAGTTGATCCGGTGCGTCGTGCAGATCGAGCGCGAATACGCGGCGCGCCTCGGCTACCGCGACTGGATCGTACGCGCGAACCTGCGCCCCGCGCGCCAGCAATTCAGCGATCACGCGGCGGCTCGGCGCCTCGCGCATGTCGTCGGTATTCGGCTTGAACGCGAGACCCCACACGGCGAACGTGCGGCCGCTCAGGTCTTCACCGAGCTTGCCCGTGATCTTGCGCACCAGCACGTCCTTCTGCTTGTAATTCACTTCCTCGACCGCTTCGAGGATGCGCAGATTGTGGCCGGTTTCGGCGGCGGTGCGGATCAGCGCCTGCACGTCCTTCGGGAAGCATGAGCCGCCGTAGCCGCAGCCGGCATACAGAAAGTGATAACCGATGCGCGGGTCCGAGCCGATACCGCGACGCACCGCTTCGATATCCGCGCCGACCCGGTCCGCCAGATTCGACATCTCGTTCATGAACGAGATGCGCGTGGCGAGCATCGCATTGGCTGCGTACTTCGTGAATTCAGCCGAGCGCACGTCCATATACAGCGTGCGTTCGTGATTGCGGTTGAACGGCGCGTACAAACGCTTCATCAGTTCGCGCGCGCGCAGGCCGGCTTCGTCTTCGTCGCTGCCGAGTACGATGCGATCGGGACGCATGAAATCGTCGACGGCCGCGCCTTCCTTCAGAAATTCAGGGTTCGACACCACCGAAAAGCGGTGCTGCGCACTATTGGCGAGCCCGCGTTTGGCCAGTTCCTCTTCGACCACCGCGCGCACGCGTTGCGCGGTGCCGACCGGCACCGTCGATTTGTCGACGATCACCTTGAAGCCGTTCATCGTACGGCCAATGTTGCGCGCCGCTTCGAGCACGTATTGCAGGTCGGCCGAGCCATCTTCGTCGGGCGGCGTGCCGACGGCGATGAACTGCACCTCGCCGTGCGCCACGCCCGCTTCGATATCCGTCGAAAACGTGATACGGCGCGCCGCGCGCGTGCGCGCAATGATCTCCAGCAAACCCGGCTCGTGAATCGGCACGCCGCCGTTGTTGAGGATTTCGATCTTGCGCGGATCGACGTCGAGACAGAAGACGTCATGGCCGATTTCGGCGAGGCACGCGCCAGTGACGAGGCCAACATAGCCCGTGCCGACAATGGTGATTTTCATACGCTTTCCGGTGGAGGGTTCCGGTGAGGGTTTCTCGTAGTCAAAAACTAGGCCGTCATGATCCCGTCGGCCTGATCCGCCCGACGGGCCGCCGTCGTTGCGGCGCGGCTATACGGGCGCATTCGCGATTGCATCCGCAATTGCGTCCGCGTCAATTCGACGCCGTGATCGGTTCGACGCGACGCGGCGCATAGGTTTCCCAACCGCTGCAGCCCGGGCATTGCCAGTAGAACAGTCGCGCCCTGAAGCCGCAATTCTGGCACGTATACCGTGGCAGATTTTTGGTGCGCTGCCGAATTAACGTACGCATCAATTCGAGCTCGCTGCGCCGCGGCTCTTCCGCGACGGCTTCCTGAGCTTCCAGAAGACGCGTCATGCCCGCAAGGTTCGGCGACTTCTGCATCTGCGAGCGCGCCAGTGCATGTGCGGCGTCAGCTCCGCGTATCGCCGCAATATGCGGATAGGTCACGTCGAGCAGATCGTTCGACGGATAGCGGTCAACCCATGTGGTAAGCAGATCGGCACCATCTTGCGGACGGCCGAGCGCCTCATAGGCCTTCATCAGCTTCTCCGCGACGAGCGGTAGATAGGCGGAATTCTGCTCCTCGACGCGCCGCCACTGGACGATCGCCGCCTCTTGCGAACCGGCTGATGCATCGACGTCGCCGAACAGGATCGTGGCGCGCACGTTGGTCGGGTTCGCCTTTAACGCAAAACCGAGTTGACGGCGTGCCTCGTCGGCATTTTTCTGCTGCAGTGCTTCCTGGGCGAGCTCGCAATGGAACTGCGCGATTTCCTTGTCGAGCGACTCGGCACCCATGGTTTCCAGGTGACGCGCGGTATCGATCGACTTCACCCAGTCTTTCTCGATCTGGTAGATGGTGAGCAGCGCACGTTGCGCACCCAGCGCGTAGCTGCCGGTTTCGAGCGTGCGGAACGTTTCCTCGGCGCGGTCGAGCAACCCAGCCTTCAGAAAGTCCTGGCCCAGCTCGTACAGCGCGTGATCGCGCTCGGTGACGGGCAGATCGGTGCGGCTCAGCAGGTTCTGATGCACGCGAATCGCGCGGTCAGTCTCACCGCGGCGGCGGAACAGGTTACCCAGCGCGAAGTGCAACTCGATCGTTTCCGGGTCGAGTTTGACGACTTCGATAAACGCGTCGATCGCTTGATCGGGCTGCTCATTGAGCAGGAAATTCAGGCCGCGGAAGTACGAACGCGGCAGGTTGGCGCTTTCGGACAGCAGCGTCTTGAGGTCGTAGCGTGCGGCCATCCAGCCGAACGCAAAAGCGACGGGTATGACAAGCAGCCACCAGAAGTCTAGATCCATGCGATTAATGCAAATGTGCGGGACAGCGGAAACGGAAAGCCGCGCTTGAGAGGCGCGGCAGAAGACAACTTAGATCAGCGGCGGCATGGGCGGTTGTTCGACCACGACCGGGGCTTCGCGCGCCACACGCAACTCACGCTTGAGCCGGCCATTCTCCATGCGCAAGCGCACCATTGCCGGCATCGCCGAAACCAGGCCGGCCAGCAGCCCCACCACGAAGAACGCGAGGCCGATCAGGATCAAAGGCGCCGACCACGCGTAGCCGGCGAGGAAATTCAGCGTAGCAGGTTGCGTATTGGAGAGCGCGAGCACCAGCAGGAGCACGAACACCAGCACACGGATCAGCCAGACGATAAATTTCATGAATAGGTCTCTTGACGGCAGTTGCGGGGTGACGCCGGCTTGATGACGCGTCGCGCCACGGTGTTGCCCGCGCCGAAGTGACCCGTATTGTAATGGATGCCCTCGCGGCTGGGCAGGAACTGGCTGATAGAGGACTGATGCGGGGAAAATTGCGGACGAAAAAAAAGCGCCCGAAGGCGCTTTTTCTGGTCTTTTGCCGTCTGGCTTTGGCCGCTGACGCTACCAATGCCATGCTGCGAACCGCACAGCGAAGCATTACAGGTCGTCGTCATCCGGCTCATCGGCCTTCAACGGCTCGCCCGAACGTCGGTCTACCCGCTCGCGCAATTCCTTGCCCGGCTTGAAGTGCGGCACATACTTCTCAGGTACCAGCACCTTCTCGCCCGACTTCGGGTTGCGCCCGACGCGGGACGGACGACGATTAAGGCCGAAGCTGCCGAAGCCGCGAATTTCAATCCGATGACCGTTGGCAAGCGCCTCCGACATCGCATCAAGCATCGTCTTCACCGCGAAATCCGCATCCTTAAGTACAAGTTGCGGAAATCGCGTAGCCAGCTGGGCGACCAATTCCGATTTGGTCATACTGCAGCAGACCTCTCAAGAGAACGCCGGGTCGCCCCCGTGTTTTTAGCCCCGAAGGAAGTCCCCTCGGAGGGCCTGGCGCAAAGCGCCAGGTTGGGGGCGTTCCTCAATTACTGGTTCTGACCGTCGAGCTTGGCCTTCAGCAGCGCGCCGAGGTTCGTCGTGCCGGTAGCAGCCGAGCTCGAATCCGACGAAGCCAGGCCGCGGATCGCTTCCTGTTGCTCAGCCGAATCCTTGGCCTTGACCGACAGGTTGATGCCACGCGACTTGCGATCGATGTTGATGATCATCGCGTTGACCTTGTCGCCTTCCTTCAGCACGTTGCGAGCATCTTCCACGCGGTCTTGAGCGATTTCCGAAGCACGCAGGTAGCCTTCGACTTCCGCCGACAGCTGGACCACCGCACCCTTCGCATCTACCGTCTTGACCACGCCGTCGACGATCGAACCCTTGTCGTTCATTGCAACGAAGTTGCTGAACGGGTCGCCTTCGAGCTGCTTGATACCCAGCGAAATGCGTTCCTTCTCGACGTCGATGCCGAGAACGATCGCTTCCACTTCGTCGCCCTTCTTGTACTTGCGAACCGCTTCTTCGCCCGTTTCCGACCACGACAGGTCCGACAGGTGAACCAGACCGTCGATGCCGCCCGGCAGACCGATGAAGACGCCGAAGTCGGTGATCGACTTGATTGCGCCTTGCAGCTTGTCGCCCTTCTTGAAGTTGCGGCTGAAATCGTCCCACGGGTTCGGCTTGCATTGCTTCATGCCAAGGCTGATACGGCGGCGGTCTTCGTCGATTTCCAGAACCATGACTTCGACTTCGTCGCCCAACTGAACAACCTTCGACGGTGCAACGTTCTTGTTCGTCCAGTCCATTTCCGACACGTGAACCAGGCCTTCGATGCCCGATTCGACTTCGACGAATGCGCCGTAGTCGGTGATGTTGGTGACCTTACCGAACAGGCGCGTGCCCGACGGGTAACGGCGCGAGATGCCTTCCCACGGATCGTCGCCCAGTTGCTTGATACCCAGCGAAACGCGGTTCTTCTCTTGATCGAACTTGAGGATCTTCGCGGTGACTTCCTGGCCAACCGACAGAACTTCGCTCGGGTGACGCACGCGACGCCATGCGATGTCGGTGATGTGCAGCAGGCCGTCGATACCGCCCAGGTCCACGAACGCGCCGTAGTCGGTGATGTTCTTCACCACGCCTTCCACGATCGCGCCTTCCTTCAGCGTTTCGAGCAGCTTTGCGCGCTCTTCGCCCTGGGTTGCTTCGATCACGGCACGGCGCGACAGCACGACGTTGTTACGCTTGCGGTCGAGCTTGATGACGCGGAATTCCAGCGTCTTGCCTTCGTACGGGGTCGTGTCCTTGACCGGACGCGTATCAACCAGCGAACCCGGCAGGAACGCGCGGATGCCGTTGACCATGACGGTCATGCCGCCCTTGACCTTGCCCGTGATCGTGCCGGTCACGAGTTCGTTGTTGTCGAGAGCCTTTTCCAGCGACAGCCACGAAGCGAGGCGCTTCGCCTTGTCGCGCGACAGGATCGTGTCGCCATAGCCGTTTTCCAGCGCGTCGATCGCGACGGAAACGAAGTCGCCCGCCTGCACTTCTACCTCGCCCGCGTCGTTCAGGAACTCTTCGAGCGGGATGTAGGCTTCGGACTTGAGACCAGCGTTGACGACCACGAAGTTGTGGTCAACACGCACGACTTCGGCGGAGATCACTTCGCCGGCGCGCATGTCTTGCTTGGTCAGCGACTCTTCGAACAGAGCCGCAAAAGATTCGGTATTCGGGTTGGAAGTTTGCAGGTCGGACATAAAAATCAAAATTTGCATGGTTCTCGCGGTGCCCGGCTGACCGGATGATCAGCAATGACGGCTGTGTGCGAATGCCACGCGGGGTTAAGGGGTTAATACACGCTCCACGACACTCGCGGAGCACCTACTGACAACGCCTACTTCTACTGCGCCCGCTGCCCGGATATCCTCAGATACCACTCGGACATCAAGCATGCGGGACCAATGCTTCGTACCACTGCACCACCTGTTCAACCGCCTGGTCGATCGACAATGCCGAGGTATCAAGCAGCTTTGCATCCGCTGCGGGCTTGAGCGGCGCGGCCGCGCGTTGACTGTCACGCTCGTCGCGCTCACGCAAATCCCGGAGCAAGTCATCTATATTAGCAGAAAATCCTTTTTGGATCAATTGCTTATGCCGGCGCGCCGCGCGGGCTTCGACGCTGGCCGTCATGAACACCTTCAACACGGCGTCCTGGAAGATCACGGTGCCCATGTCGCGGCCGTCCGCGACCAGTCCCGGTTCCTTGCGAAAAGCCCGCTGACGGGCCACCAACGCGGCTCTGACGGGGGCGTGCACGGCTATCGACGAGGCCCGGCTGCCAACTTCCTCGGCGCGAATGTCGGCGGATACGTCGACACCGTCGAGCTGGGCCAGCCCCTCGCGGAAAGTAATATGGAGGTCGTCGATCAGTTTTACCAGCGCTTCGACGTCATCCTCCTCGATGTCGTAGCGCATGCTGGCAAGCGCGGCGAGCCGGTAAAGCGCGCCGCTGTCCAGCAAATGGAAGCCGAGATTCGCGGCAACCAGCGCGGCCACGGTGCCCTTGCCGGAGGCGCTGGGGCCGTCGATCGTAATGACGGGCGTTTGGTGAAAGGGACGGATCGGTTTCATCGAAAAAGTCGCACGTCAGTCGATTCAGAAGCGAATCAGGGTTGAGCGAGCGCGGTGAAGCGCTCGAAATAATCGGGAAACGTCTTGCCGACGCACTTCGGGTCGTTGATCCGGATCGGCACGCCACCCAGGCTCACGAGCGAGAAGCACATCGCCATGCGGTGATCGTCGTAAGTGTCGATCGAGGCGTTCGGAATCAGCTTTTCAGGCGGCGTGACGACGAGGAAATCCTCGCCCTCCTGCACTTTCGCGCCGACCTTGCGCAGCTCGGTAGCCATCGCGGCGATCCGGTCGGTTTCCTTCACACGCCAACTGGCAATATTGCGCAGCGTGGTCGTGCCGTCCGCGAACAGCGCGGCGACCGCGATCGTCATCGCGGCGTCGGGAATCAGGTTGAAGTCCATGTCGATCGGATCGAGCTTGCCGTTGTCGTTGCCGACTCCGCGCACCTCGATCCAGTCGTCGCCCATCTGCAGGTTCGCGCCCATCTTGATCAGCGCATCGGCAAAGCCGACGTCGCCCTGGATGCTGGAGCGGCCCACACCTTCCACCCGCAACGGTCCGCCGCCGAGCGCGCCGGCCGCGAGGAAATACGACGCCGACGATGCATCGCCTTCCACCATGATGGTGCCCGGCGACTGATAGCGCTGCCCCGCCGGCACGACGAAGCGATGCCATTCATGGCGCTCGACCTTGATGCCGAACCGCTCCATCAGCTTGATCGTGATCTCGATGTACGGCTTCGAGATCAGCTCGCCGTCCACCTGCACGACGGTCACGCCGCTTTCCGTGCGCAGCAGCGGCAGCGTCATCAGCAGTGAAGTCAGGAACTGGCTCGACACGTCGCCACGCACGCGGATCGGCGCGTCGGCCGTGATTTGCGCCGGGCGAATCCGCAGCGGCGGATAACCTTCGTTCTCTTCATAGTCGACTTTCGCGCCAAGCTGGCGCAAGCCGTCGACCAGATCGCCGATCGGCCGTTCGTGCATGCGCGGCACGCCGTGAATACGATAATCGCCGCCGTTCACCGCGAGCGCCGCGGTCAGCGGACGCACCGCCGTGCCGGCGTTGCCGAGGAACAGATCGGCGGTGCGTGCTGTAAACGCGCCACGCGTACCGGTCACGACACAAGTGTCGCCCCCACGCTTCAGACGCACGCCGAGCTTTTCAAGCGCGTCGAGCATCACGCGGGTGTCGTCGGAGTCGAGCAGATTCGTGATCGTCGTTTCGCCTTCGGCGAGCGCCGCGAGCAGCAGCACACGATTCGAAATGCTTTTCGAGCCGGGCAAACGAACCGTGCCGGACGCACGAGAGAATGGTCCGAGATCGAGGAATTCCATGATTGAGTCCAGTTCCGGTTATTTCGAAGCGTCGCCGAGGGCTGTCCCGGCGGTGCGCTGCTCCTGCCATTCGCTGCGCGCGACCCGCGAACGCGTGAACACGGCTTCGAGTGCGGCGCCATCGGCGGCTTCGATCGCCGTGCGCAAGCGCGCGAGCACCGCCGTGTACGCATCGAGTTCGTCGAGCAACGCGGCGCGGTTCGCCACGCACACGTCGCGCCACATTTCCGGGCTCGACGCTGCGATGCGCGTGAAGTCGCGGAAACCGCCGGCAGCGAACGAGAATTTCAGCGCAGCGTCCGGCGAATTGAGAATCTGCTCGACCAGCGCGAAAGACAAAACGTGCGGCAAATGGCTGACCGACGCGAGCACCCGGTCATGCTGTTCGGGCGTCATGTCCCGCACGCACGCGCCGGTTGCGCGCCACATCGCGGCAACGCGCTCGACCGCTTCCGGCGCGTTCTCCGGCAGCGGGCACAACACGACGTTGCGATCCACGTACAGGTCGGGCAACGCGGCATCCGGGCCGCTCGCTTCACGGCCGGCAATCGGATGCCCCGGCACGAACTGGCCGATGCGCGCGCCGAGCGCCGCGCGTGCGGATGCAACCACGTCGGACTTGGTGCTGCCGGCATCGGTGACAATCGTGCCCGCGTCGACAAACGGCGCAATGCGCTCGAGCAGCGTTTGTGTTTGTGCGACGGGCGCGGCAAGCAGCACGATATCCGCGCCGGAGAGTGCGGCACGCAACGCGGCATCGTCGGTCAACGCCGCCGATTGGTCGATCAGGCCCAATTCCAGCGCGCGCGCAGTCGACGCGGACGAACGCCCAACGCCGATCACGGTGCGCGCGCCCGTCGCCTCACCCTGCTCGCCCCGTTCACGCAGCGCGCGAGAGAGCGATCCGCCGATCAGGCCGACACCGAAAATCACCAACTTGTCAAAAGAAAACGCGGCCACGTCGGTCACAGAAAAAGCGCACCTTCCGTCAAGTAAGGCGCGTGGTTCAAGGTCAAGCGCTTACGCGGCGGCAAGCGTCTGTTCGAGCGCCGCGAGGAATGCTTCGTTTTCTTCGGGCAGGCCGATCGTGATGCGCAGCCATTGCGGCAAACCGTAGTTGCCGACCGGCCGAACGATCACGCCCCGCTTCAACAGTTCGAGGTTCACGCGGTTGCCCGCTGCGTCGTCGTTACCGACGCGCACCAGCACGAAGTTACCGTCCGACGGCACATATTCGAGGCCGAGTTTGTCGAACGCCTCGGTCAGTTGACGGTAGCCCTGCGCATTCAAAGCCGCGCTCTTTTCCAGAAACGCCTTGTCGTTCAGCGCCGCGATCGCTGCGGCTTGCGCCAGCGTGTTCACGTTGAACGGCTGACGCAGACGGTTCAGCAAGTCCGTCAATTCCGGCTGCGCGATGGCGAAGCCGACCCGCAAACCGGCCAGGCCGAACGCCTTGGAGAAGGTGCGCGATACCAGCAGATTGGGATAACGACGCACCCATGCGATCGAGTCGTAGCGTTTTGCTTCCGGCAGATATTCCGTGTACGCCTCGTCGAGCACGACGACCACGTTGCGCGGCACCTTGTCGAGAAACGCTTCGAGCTTCGCCCCTTCGATGAACGTGCCGGTCGGGTTGTTCGGATTGGCGACGAAAATCAGGCGGGTGTCGTCGGTGATCGCGGCAAGCATCGCGTCCAGGTCGTGGCCGTATCTGACGGCCGGCACGACGATCGCACGCGCACCCACGCCTTGCGTGGCGAGCGCGTACACGGCGAACGAATACTGGGCATAGACGATCGACTGCCCCTTCTCGACGAACGCGTGCGCGGCAATTTCGAGAATATCGTTGCTGCCGTTGCCAAGCGTGACCCAGTCGGCCGGCACGCCGTAACGCTCACTCAGCGCGGCCTTCAGTTCGAAGGCATTCGCGTCGGGATAGCGGCCAAGTTCGCTGGCCGCCTGCGCCATGGCGCGTTGCGCCGACTCCGGCATGCCCAGCGGATTTTCATTCGACGCCAGCTTCACGATGGCCGCTTCGTCGAGGCCAAACTCGCGGGCCACTTCCGAAATCGGCTTGCCGGCGATGTAAGGCGCAATCGCGCGCACATAGGAAGGGCCGAAGGACGTTGTCATGAAAATCTCCGAACGACTAATTAGTAATAGATGAATATGCGACAGGCAAGCCCAAGCGGCATGAGCGTGCCTCGACAAACTCGACAAACATTAACGGGCGCGCGGATACGAGCCGAGTATCTTCAGGAATTCGGCCTTCTGGCCAAGCTCGGTCAGCGCGGCAGCAACCGCCGGTTCGTCCCGATGGCCTTCGACGTCGATATAGAAGTAATACTCCCACGTGCCGACGCGCGCCGGGCGCGACTCGAAACGGGTCATGGATACGCTATGGCGCGCCAACGGCTCCAGTAACTTGAACACGGCGCCCGGCTCGTTCGCCACCGAAACGATCAACGACGTCTGGTCGTGTCCGCTCACCCCGGTGCGTTCCTTGCCGATCATCACGAAACGCGTGCGATTGTGCGGATCGTCCTGAATCAGCGCGTAAGCGACTTGCAGCCCGTAATGCGTCGCGGCGCGATCGCCGGCGATAGCCGCCACGGTCGGATCTTCCGCCGCCATGCGCGCCGCTTCGGCATTGCTCGACACCGCCTGGCGCTCGAGATGCGGCGCATTGGTCGCGAGCCAGCGCTGGCACTGGGCGAGCGCCTGCGCGTGCGCACACACTCGCTTCACGCCGGTGAGACCGCCGCTCAGCGTCAGAAGGTTGTGATGAATCGGCAACGCCAGTTCGCCGCCGATCGTGAGCTGCGTTTGCAGCAGCAGGTCGAGCGTGCGCGACACCGCGCCCTCAGTCGAATTCTCGACCGGCACGACGCCGAATTCCGCCGCGCCGGCTTCGACCGAGCGAAACACCTCGTCGATCGACGGGCACGGCAGACCTTCGATCGACTGACCGAAGTACTCATGCATCGCCTGTTCGCTGTACGTGCCGACCGGGCCGAGATACGCGGCCTTGATGGTCTTTTCGAGCGCGCGGCTCGCGGCCATGATCTCGCGCCAGATCGCGCTGATATGTTCGCTGGCCAGCGGGCCGTTGCTCATATCCTGCAGACGCGCGATCACTTGCTGCTCGCGCTCGGGGCGAAACACCGGCGCGTTGAAATGCTTCTTCACCTCGCCCACTTCGAGCGCCACCGCGGCGCGCTGATTGAGGAGCGCGATCAGTTGCGCGTCGAGCGCGTCGATGCGCTCGCGAAGGGGCTTGAGTCGGGTATTGAGTTCGTCGTCCATGCGTGAAAACGGCCCTGCCGATAGCTGCTGCACAAATGCGTGCTGGAAAGGATGCGCGTGCCTGAATAGCTGACCGACTCAGGCGCTGCGCTGTTCGAATTCCTTCATGTATTCGACAAGCGCTTTGACGCCTTCGAGCGGGACAGCGTTATAAATCGACGCCCGCATGCCGCCGACGGACTTGTGGCCCTTTAGCTGCACCATTCCCCGCGCTTTCGCGCCGGCCAGGAAATCTTCGTTGCGCGACTCGTCGGCGAGGAAAAACGGTACGTTCATCCGCGAGCGCGAGCCACGTTCGACCTTGTTCAGATAGAAGCTGCTCGAATCGATCGCGTCGTACAACAGCTTCGATTTTTCGAGGTTACGCGCTTCCATCGCGGTAAGGCCGCCCTGCTTCTTCAACCACTTGAACACCAGCCCCGCGATGTAAATCGCGTACGTGGGCGGCGTGTTGTACATCGAATTGTTTTCGGCGACGGTTTTCCATTCAAACGCCGACGGGCAGATCGCTTGCGCGCGATCCAGCATGTCTTCGCGCACGATCACGACCGTCACACCGGCCATGCCGATGTTCTTCTGCGCACCGCCGAACAGCACGCCGTATTTGGCGATATCCATCGGGCGCGACAGGATGTGTGATGAGGCGTCCGCCACCAGCGGAATATTGCCGAGGTCGGGAATTTCGAACGTCTCGACACCGTGAATGGTCTCGTTGGTGCACAGATGCACGTAAGCCGGATCGTCCGACAGTTGCCATTCCGAGCGTGCCGGTGCGCGCGTGAAGCCTTCGGCTGTCTGGCCGCTCGCCGCGAGATGTGCCGTGCCGTACTTTTGCGCTTCCTTGAACGACTTCTGCGACCACGAACCCGTCACGATGAAATCCGCGCGCGCTTTCGCGCCCATCAGGTTCATCGGCACGATGGCGTTTTCGCCCAGACCGCCGCCTTGCAGAAACAGGATGCGATGGCTGGCGGGCACCTGGAGCAACTCACGCAGATCGACGAGCGCTTCCTCATGGATCGACATGAATTCTTTGCCGCGATGGCTCATTTCCATCACGCTCATGCCGCTGCCCTGCCAATCAAGCATTTCGTCGGCTGCCTGACGCAGCACTTCTTCGGGCATGGCAGCGGGGCCGGCGGAGAAATTAAAGACGCGCATCATGAGATCCTGGAAGCTGGCGCGAAAAACGAACAGATCGCGCGAAAATCGGCGAAGTTGGCGGCCGCAAAGCTAGCCGCCGCAAAATCAGCGCCGCGAACCCGGCAACCCGAGTTTGACGGTGCGTATTTGGCAACACGTATTGACGACACGCATCTGGCAACATTTTCGCGCCCAAAAAGAAAATGGCCGTCTGCGCATGTGCGCAAACAGCCATTATCGCATTGTCACCGCAAACCCGCCAAACCGGAACGCCACTCAGCACGCTGTACAGCTTGCCAAGCAACGGCTGGCGCGTCAGCGCTGCCTGTCGATCTTTGGGCCCGAAGCCGGCTTAGTTAGCAGGCTTAGTTACCTGACTTACTTAGCCGGCTTGACCGAAGCGACTTCCTTGTCAGCCTGGTCGCGCGTTGCCTTGATCGATTGCGGCATGTACTTTTGCATCAAACCATTCACCACGTCGCGGCCAACCTGGTCTTGCACCTGGATGAACTTGCGGCCGGTCGGGCTCTTGTAGAACGCCGTCAGATCCTTGATTTCCGACGTGCTGTAGTACTTCGCGTAAGCGTCGTACTGAGCTTGCATGGCGTCTTGACGGAAAGCGTCCGTTGCGAACACCTGGCCTGCACCGTCAACCAGCTTCGGCACAGCGTTCTTTTGCAGCGTCGGGACGGAAGCCTGCTTCTGCTTGTCCGTCATCGTCTTGTTTTCGCTCAGGGCGTCCGACAGGATCGCCGGAACCAGCTGCTTGGCTTGCATCTGGGCGCTGTTGCCGATTGCGCCAACCAGCTTTTGTGCATCGATTGCGTCCAGCAGGTCCTTGATTGCAGCCTGCTTGGCCGGATCAACCGGTGCTGCAGCGGCAGCAGCCGGAGCCGCCGGAGCCTGGCTCTGAAGCGCTTGAGCCATAGCGAAGGTCGGCACGAGAGCAGCCAGCAACATCAGTTGTTTGAATCGTTTTTGCATCATTACTCCCTAAGAGAAATTAACTTGAACTGCGAGCCGCGCGGGATGCGTGTCGGCCCGACACGCCATTACTCCCTGCGCAGCTTTCAACTAATAACTGAGACTGAAAGCCGCTGACGCGGATCAGGCCGCACCGCCATCTTCACCGCCGTTATCACTTTCGGCAGGACCTTCGGCGTCGCCTTCCACATCACCATCCGCTTCTGCCTCAGCAACCTGTTGCAGACCTGAAAGCTTGGTCCCTTCGTCAAGGCTGATGAGTGTAACACCTTGGGTTGCGCGTCCCATTTCCCGAATTTCCGATACGCGCGTGCGAATCAACACACCCGTATCGGTGATCAGCATGATCTGCGCTTCCTGATCCACCAGCGTGGCGGCGACAACCTTGCCGTTACGCTCCGACGTCTGGATCGCGATCATTCCCTTCGTACCGCGCCCGTGACGCGTGTACTCGGTGATCGGCGTGCGCTTGCCATAGCCGTTTTCGGTTGCGGTCAGCACCGACTGCTGCTCGTCGCCCGCCACCAGCAACGCGATTACGCTCTGGCCGTCTTCAAGCTGCATGCCGCGCACACCCCGGGCTTCACGGCCCATCGGACGAACGTCGTTCTCGTCGAAACGCACTGCCTTGCCGGAATCCGAGAACAGCATCACGTCGTGCTGACCGTCTGTAATGGCGGCACCAATCAGGTAATCGCCGTCATCCAGACCGACCGCAATAATACCCTTGCGCAACGGCCGGCTGAAGGCTTCCAGCGGCGTCTTCTTTACCGTTCCTAACGCGGTGGCCATGAACACGAACTTGTCCGCCGTGAATTCCTTGACCGGCAGCACCACCGTGATCTTTTCGCCGTCCTGCAACGGGAACATATTGACGATCGGACGGCCACGCGAGTTCCGCGAGCCCTGCGGCACCTCATAAACCTTGACCCAGTAGACGCGGCCGCGATTCGAGAAGCACAGGATGTGATCGTGAGTGTTGGCGATGAAGAGCGTGTCGATCCAGTCGTCTTCCTTCATGGAAGTCGCCTGTTTGCCGCGACCGCCGCGCTTCTGAGCGCGATATTCGGACAACGGCTGCGATTTCACGTAGCCGGCGTGCGACATGGTCACGACCATCTCTTGCGGCGTGATCAGGTCTTCGGTGTTCAGCTCGGTTGCGTTCAACTCGATCTTCGAGCGGCGCGCGTCGCCAAATTCGGCTTTGATCGACGTCAGTTCGTCGACGATGATCGCCGTAATACGTTCCGGGCGAGCCAGAATATCCAGCAGGTCGGCGATTTGCGCCATCACTTCGCGATACTCGCCGATGATCTTGTCCTGCTCCAGACCCGTCAGGCGTTGCAGACGCATCTGCAAGATTTCCTGAGCCTGAGTGTCGGACAAGCGGTAGAGGCCGTCGGACTGCATACCGAAGGACGGGTTCAGACCGTCAGGACGGTAAGCCTCGCGGCCACCGGCCGACGCATTTTCCGTCTCGGCGCGTGCCAGCATTTCGCGCACCAGCGACGAATCCCACGGACGCGCCATCAATTCCTGCTTGGCGATCGGAGGAGTCGGCGCCGCTTTGATGATCGCGATGAACTCGTCGATATTGGCCAGCGCAACCGCCAGACCTTCGAGCACATGGCCGCGTTCACGGGCTTTGCGCAGTTCGTATACAGTGCGCCGCGTCAGCACTTCCCGGCGATGCGACAGGAAGCACGCCAGCATTTCCTTCAGGTTCAGCAGCTTCGGCTGGCCGTCGACCAGCGCGACCATGTTCATGCCGAAGGTGTCCTGAAGCTGGGTCGCCTTATATAGATTGTTGAGAACGACTTCCGGCACTTCGCCACGCTTCAGCTCGATCACGACGCGCATGCCGCTCTTGTCGGATTCGTCGCGGATGTCGGAGATGCCTTCGAGCTTCTTCTCGTTGACCAGCTCGGCGATGCGTTCCAGAAGTGAGCGCTTGTTCACCTGGTACGGCAACTCGTCGACGATGATCGACATGCGCTGACCGCGGTCGATTTCTTCGAAGTGCGTAAGCGCGCGCATCACGACGCGGCCCCGGCCGGTGCGATAACCATCGCGTACGCCGGCCACGCCGTAGATGATGCCGGCGGTCGGGAAATCGGGCGCCGGAATGATTTCGATCAGTTCGTCGATCGTGGCTTCCGGGTTTTTCAGCAGATGCTGACAAGCGTCGACAACCTCGTTGAGGTTGTGCGGCGGGATGTTGGTCGCCATGCCGACCGCGATACCGGACGATCCATTGATCAGCAGATTGGGAATACGCGCCGGCAGGATGGCCGGTTCGTTTTCGCTGCCGTCGTAGTTCGGCGTGAAATCGACCGTTTCCTTGTCGATGTCGGCCAGCAACTCGTGGCCGATCTTTGCCATGCGGATTTCGGTGTACCGCATCGCCGCGGCATTGTCGCCGTCGACCGAACCGAAGTTGCCCTGGCCGTCTACCAGCATGTAACGCAGCGAGAAGTCCTGCGCCATCCGGACAATCGTGTCGTATACAGCCGTGTCGCCGTGCGGGTGATATTTACCGATGACGTCGCCGACAATACGCGCCGACTTCTTGTAAGCCCGGTTCCAGTCGTTGTTCAGTTCGTGCATCGCGTACAGCACGCGCCGGTGTACCGGCTTCAGGCCATCGCGGACATCGGGAAGCGCACGCCCCACGATCACGCTCATCGCGTAATCGAGATACGAACGGCGCATTTCCTCCTCTAGGGAGATTGGCAGAGTCTCTTTGGCGAATTGATCCATTATCCGTATCTTTTACGTGCCAAGGCGGTGGCGTGAAGCTCGCTTGAAGCCTCTCGCTTGAAGCCCCTCTCGCCGCGCCTTCGCGTAAGCATTGCAGGCGCAACGCATCACGCGATTCTAACATGCCGCGCATCCGCCCCCGGCGGGGGTACGTATACCTATTAGCAGGCGAACCGAAATGGCGCCTGAACGCCCCATGATCGACTTGGGGCAGGCTCGATTTGTGCGTGGGCCAATCCGCCGCTCAGCCATGACTGGCGGTGCCTCCAGCGGATTGCTTCTGTTGCGCATGCACCACAATTGGAGGGCGATTTGATCGGGGGCAGATTTTTTTATCGTTGGAAGGGAACGATATGGCAAAATGCCAACGCACAAAGAGTTAGACACTGCTCGAAGTCTACACAGCACGTTTTTTGTTCTACACCGATGTTATACTTCGAGCAATGTATGACTTGTCTTCGTCAACAGGCTCGCAGTAAACCTGCGGTAATCTCAATTTCGAGAGGAGAAATATGAATAAACTTTCAAAGCTCGCGTTCATTGCAGCTACCGCAGTTATGGCTGCATCCGCCATGGCGCAATCGGTGCCGGCGTCGCGACAAGCCACGAACGACAACTGGGTGAATGGTACCGGCGAATACGTGTGGATGAACGGCACGAACGAGCTTTGCTGGCGCGATGCATTCTGGACGCCGGCAACGGCCAACGCAAAGTGCGATGGCGCCCTGGTTGCCCAGGCTCCGACCCCGCCGGCTCCGGTCGCACCTGCACCGGCTATTACGAGCCAAAAGATTACGTATCAAGCTGACGCTCTGTTCGACTTCGACAAGGCTATCCTGAAGCCGGCTGGCAAGGAAAAGCTGGACGATCTGGCATCGAAGATCGGCGCGCTGAACCTGGAAGTCGTCGTCGCAACGGGTTACACGGACCGTATCGGTTCGGACAAGTACAACGACCGTCTGTCGCTGCGCCGCGCTCAAGCTGTCAAGGCATACCTGGTCAGCAAGGGCATCGAATCCAACCGTATCTATACGGAAGGCAAGGGCAAGCGCAACCCGGTCACGACCGGTTGCAACCAGAAGAACCACAAGCAACTCATCGCCTGCCTCGCACCGGATCGTCGCGTGGAAGTCGAAGTTGTCGGTACTTCGAAGCAGTAAGCTACAAATTACCGCAGCATCAAAGCCCCGCTTCGGCGGGGCTTTTTTTATGCCGCTGGCGCCGCTCGCCTCCTCCTCCGAGTGCTCGCCTGATTTGCCGGAACAGCGCACGCCAGCCATCGCGCGGCATTTTGCCGCCCCGTCGCTCGGCCTATATACTCAGGGTTTATCCTCGAGCGCCCGCTCAACGCTCTCATCGAGGCAGCTTCCGCTATGACCAACGCCGATCCCCACGAACTGCAGAAATTCAGCGACCTTGCACATCGTTGGTGGGACCCGAATGCCGAATTCAAACCCCTGCATGAACTCAATCCGATCCGCTTGGGGTGGATCGACGCGCACGCGCACCTCGCCGGCAAGACCGTGCTGGATATCGGCTGCGGCGGCGGCATTCTGACAGAGTCGATGGCGGGATTGGGGGCGCACGTAAAAGGAATCGACCTGTCGAGCCAGGCGCTCGGCGTGGCAGATCTTCACAGTCTTGAAAGCGGTGTAACCGTCAGTTACGAAGAAATCGCGGCTGAGGCGCTGGCGGCTCGCGAACCAGGCACGTACGACGTCGTCACCTGCATGGAAATGCTCGAACACGTGCCTCAACCGGCAGCCATCGTCGAGGCGTGCAAGACATTGGTGAAACCGGGCGGGTGGGTATTCTTCTCCACGCTCAACCGCAACGTGAAGTCCTATCTGTTCGCGGTCATTGGCGCCGAATATATCGCGCGGATGTTGCCCAAGGGCACTCATGACTACGCGCGCTTCATCCGCCCGTCGGAACTGGCGAGCTTCGTGCGCGCCGCCGGCCTGCGCACCGCCGATATCAAAGGTATCGTTTATAACCCGCTCAGCAAGCATTTCACGCTGTCCGACGACACGAGCGTGAACTACATGCTCGCTTGCCGCCGCGACGCCTGATCCCCGACCTGCCCGGACTCAAGCCACTCAATGAGCGATCCTACGCCCCTGCCCCAACGCGAAGACAACGAGGACGCCCTCGGTCTTTGCCAGGCTGTCCTGTTCGACCTCGACGGCACGCTGGCCGACACCGCGCCCGATCTGGCGGCCGCCGTCAACAAAATGCGCCATGATCGCAACCTCGAGATGGTGCCGCTCGAAGACCTGCGACCGCTCGCGTCGGCGGGTGCGCGCGGGCTGATCGGCGGAGCCTTCGGCATCGGTCCGCAAGACCATGAGTTCGCGTCGATGCGCGAGGAGTTTCTCGCCAATTACGAAGCGGACTTGTGCATCGAGACCACGCTGTTTCCCGGCATTCCCGAGTTGCTCGACGACCTCGATGCACGGGGCGTGCGCTGGGGCATCGTGACAAACAAGGCGGCAAGGCTCACCGAGCCGCTAGTTGCGCTACTGGGCCTCGAAGAGCGCGCCGGCTGTGTGGTAAGCGGCGACACGACGCCCCATTCGAAACCGCACCCCGCACCCTTGCTACACGCGGCACGCGAGTTGGATGTGCTGCCGGAACGCATTGTCTATGTCGGCGACGACTTGCGCGACGTGCAGGCAGGTTTCGCGGCCGGCATGAAGACCATCGCGGCCGCCTACGGTTATTGCGGCAACGACATCCCGCCCACGCAGTGGCATGCCCAACATGTCGTGCAATCGCCCGCTGAATTGCTGAGGCTGCTGCGCGACATCGACTGATCGTACAAACGGACCCGGCGCACTGAACGTAGCGCAGCACTTTGCGGCTTCACTGCGGCAACGCCGCAGCGCTACCGGAACAGCAAGACAGCGAAGCAATCAGACAGGACGTGGCTGTCAAACTATTGTAAAATGCTCGTTGGCCCAGATTTTTGGGCAACGAACCGCGGGGGCGACCTGGTTTCGACAGGGGTTGCGAAGCGGCTAGGGCATACCGAGGACCCGTCACCTCGTTAATCAATGGGAAAAACGTAACTGCAAACGACGAAACGTTCGCACTGGCAGCCTAAGGGCCGCCGTCCTCTGCCTAGTTCACTGACGGGCTAGAGTCGCAAGACCGGTAGCAATACCGACAGAGGTCATATACGTCAGTTAAGCCTTGGCGGCGTCACGACGCCCGGGTCGAAAACTTAGTGAATCGCCGTCACGCAGCGTGTTCGTCCGCGTCGTGGTGGTTAAATCAAATGACAGAACTAAGTATGTAGAACTAGTCGTAGAGTGCTTCTGGACGCGGGTTCGATTCCCGCCGCCTCCACCAAACACCTTGCACGTAGTAGCAGCAAAGTTTTACCAAGAACCCCGGCAGCGTAAGGCTCTCGGGGTTTTTTGTTGCCGGCGCCGCGAAGCTCGCAATAGAACGCCGCAAACAAAAACGCCGGCAGCATGCCGGCGTTTCAATCAACCAAAAGCAGAACCCAAAGACGAACCGCGCAAGCAAAAACCGCTAGCTCGCGCGCTTACTCGTCTTTAGGGCATTGCAAATTACACCCATTCGGATCGCCATTGTCGCCGCGCTTGCGCATGGCCGACTTCTTGTCGGACTGGTATTTGTCCGAGGGCGCCGATGCTGCGAATGGCAGTTGCGGATGCTCGGCAAGACGGAACTGATCTTGCAGAATGCCGCCCGGCACACCCGGCGAATTCTGGGCGAAGGCAACCGAAGCGGTAGCGAGCAGCACCGTGGCCGCGGCGGCGGCAGCACATGCGTGAAGAAGAACTTTCATATCGATTCAGCGCGGCACAGCGCGCGGTCAAGGCGTAAGCGGAAAGCTAGATTATCCCAAACGAACGCCTCACGCAGTGACCGCCACATTAAATAGTTTACGGTCGCTTACAGCGCCGGTGGGCCGAGGCCGGTTTCGAGATCGAGCAGCTTGCCGCAGTCGTGCGGATCGTAACCTTCGAGCTGGTCGACGCTATGCCGGAACACGGCGCCGCGCAGCAAACCGATCACGGTTGCGAGCGGCGCGCGCTCGAGCCGGGCCCGGTCGCAGGCGAAATAATAGTCTTCATCGACAATCGGGATGAAGTCGAGCCCAAAGTGATGCGCCGCCGGCTCGACGCCGAAACCCACATCCGCCATGCCACTGGCCACGAACGCCGCGATCGCCGAGTGCGTGAGTTCCGTCGATGCATACCCGTTGACCCGGTCCGGATCGACCCCGACCTTGCGTAGCGCGAGGTCGAGCAACATGCGCGTGCCGGAACCAGGCTGACGATTGACGAAGCGAATATCGTCGCGCGCGAGGTCGCCCAGGCCGCCGATTCCCTTCGGATTCCCCTTGCCAAGAAAGAGACCCTGCTTGCGCCTCGTCAGATGCACGAGCACGTGACGCTGCGGATCGAGCCAGCGCCGGTAGGTATCGGCACAGACCGCGCGAAATTCGCCCAGCGGTAAGTGGAAACCGGCCAGATCGCATTCGCCACGAGCGAGCGCACTCACCGCGTCCGCGCTGTCGCGGTATTTGATATCGACCGGCAGATCGTTCGCGACCAGCGCCGTCACCAGCGCCGCCACGGCGTAACCGTGCGACGCATAGATCCTCACGTCGTCGGCGGCCGGGGCGAGCCACCGGTTCAGATCGCTGGCGACTTCGCTCGCCAGCGCCTGCATATTGCCGTCGAGCCGCTCGCCGCACAGACGCTGCGCGCGCAACACGGCCTGCCCGAGTTCGGACAGCACCGAGCCACGCCCGCGCTCCTTCGCGATTAGCGGACCACCCAAACGTTCCTCGATGCTGCGCAACAAACCCCATGCGTGACGGTAGGACAAACCCTTAAGCGTCGCCGCCTGCGCGATGCTGCCGGATTCGTCCACCAGCGCAAGGAGCGGCACGACGTCCGACAGGCTTGCCTCACGGCCATCGGGGCCCTTCACGACCAGCTGCACCTGACACTCGATTCGGATCATATATGCTTAACCATTTCCTATTGCACGAGGCGTATCACCCGCCTATTGTTCGGCTATCCCATATCGAATATACGAAGCATAAGTGCACGCATTATGAATAACAAGTGCATATATGTCTTTGGAGGAGCCCCCACTTGGACGATTCCATCGCCATCGCGCCGGAACAACTCGTGCAGCGTCACGCGCAGCCGGGCAGGTCGCTGCTAGCGGTATTGCACGCGATTCAGGACGAGCTCGGCTACGTACCCGCCGACACAGTCGCGCCTCTCGCGCGCGCCATGAACCTGTCGCGTGCGGAAGTGCACGGCGTCATCACCTACTACCACCACTTCCGCACGCAACCTGCGGCGCCCGTCATGGTGCAACTGTGCCGAGCCGAAGCCTGCCGCAGCATGGGCACCGAGGCGCTCGCGCAGCATATCGAGGCGCACACCGGCTGCCGTTTTGACGCCGAGCATCATGACGGTGCGGCAGTCGAACTGGAATCGGTATATTGCCTCGGCCAATGCGCACTGTCGCCGGCGCTGATGCTCAACGGCACGCTGCACGCGAAAGTCACGCCCCAAAAATTCGACACGCTGTTCGCGGCCGCCAATAAATGCGTGGAGGTTACGGCATGACACGCATCTACGTTCCCTGCGATTCGTCGGCGCTTGCGCTAGGCGCCGATGCCCTCGCTCAAGCCATCGAAGCCGAAGCGGCCCGCCGCGGCATTGCCATCGAACTGGTTCGCAACGGCTCGCGCGGTTTGCTGTGGCTCGAACCGCTCGTGGAAGTTGCCACGGCTGAAGGCCGCATCGGCTATGCGAACGTCGAAGAAAGCGATGTTGCCGCGCTCTTTGACGCCGGTTTTATCGAAGGCGGCGAGCACGCCAGCCGTGTCGGTGTGGTCGATGAAATACCGTATCTGAAGAGGCAGCAGCGCCTGACCTTCGCTCGCATCGGCATCACCGACCCGCTTTCCATCGACGACTACATCGCCCACGGCGGCCTCGAGGGCCTCAAGCAGGCCCTGGAAACCGACGGCGACGCCGCCTGTGAAGCGCTGATCGAATCCGGCCTGCGCGGTCGCGGTGGCGCGGCCTTCCCCGCCGGCATCAAATGGCGCACCGTGCGCGGCGCCAAAGCGGCGCAGAAATACATCGTCTGCAATGCGGACGAAGGCGATTCCGGCACCTTCTCCGATCGCCTCGTGATGGAAAGCGACCCGTACGTGCTAATCGAAGGGATGATCATCGCGGGCGTCGTCACCGGCGCGACGGTCGGCTACATCTACGTACGCAGCGAATATCCGCACTCGATCGCAACACTCCAAGCTGCGATCGCGAAAGCACGCGCCGTCGGCTGGCTCGGCGACAGCGTGCTCGGCTCGGCGGCGCACCGCTTCGAACTGTTCGTGGCGAAAGGCGCCGGCGCTTATGTATGCGGCGAGGAAACCGCGCTGCTCGAATCGCTCGAGGGCAAACGCGGCATCGTGCGCGCGAAGCCGCCCGTGCCGGCGCTAGTCGGCCTGTACGGCCAGCCGACGGTGATCAACAACGTCATCACGCTCGCGACGGTGCCGATCATCTTCGCGCGCGGCGCCGCGTTCTACAAAGATTTCGGTATGGGCCGCTCGCGCGGCACGCTGCCGTTCCAGCTCGCCGGCAATGTGAAGCAAGGCGGCTTGGTCGAGCTCGCGTTCGGCGTCACGCTGCGTGAGCTGCTGTACGACTATGGCGGCGGCACGGCAAGCGGACGCCCCGCGCGCGCGGTGCAGGTCGGCGGTCCGCTCGGCACGTATCTGCCGGAAAGCCAGTGGGACATCCCCATGGACTACGAAGCATATGCAGCCGTCGGCGCGGTGGTCGGCCACGGCGGCATCGTCGTGCATGACGACACCTCGAATCTCGCCGAACTCGCGCAATACGCGATGCACTTCTGCGCGCTCGAATCGTGCGGCAAATGCACGCCGTGCCGGATCGGCTCGACGCGCGGCGTCGAAGTGATCGGACGGATTCGCAACGGCGACACGTCCACGCGGCAAGTGCAGTTGCTGCGCGATCTTTGCGACACGATGGTGTCCGGTTCGCTCTGCGCGATGGGCGGCATGACGCCGTTCCCGGTGTTGTCAGCGCTCGACCATTTCCCCGAAGACTTCGGTCTCGACAACGTCCACGACCTCGCGCCCAAAGCGGCTGCGGCCTGACCCAGGAGCCTCACATGTCCGATGTGCTCAACTCCCCTGCCGGCGGCTGCGGCTCCGGAAACTGCGCGTGCAAATCCCAGGCGCAACAACGCGCCGCGCGCTCGCCCTTTGACGATACCGACTACGGTACACCGTTGCGTCACGCCGACGTCGACGTCACGCTGGAAATCGACGGCCAGGCGGTGACGGTTCCGGCCGGCACCTCCGTGATGCGCGCCGCCATCGAAGCCGGCGTCAACGTGCCGAAGCTCTGCGCGACCGATTCGCTCGAACCGTTCGGCTCATGCCGGTTGTGCCTGGTCGAAATCGAAGGCAAGCGCGGCTACCCTGCTTCGTGCACGACGCCGGTCGAAGCCGGCATGAAGGTCCGCACGCAAACCGATCGCCTTCAATCGCTGCGCCGGAATGTGATGGAGCTATACATCTCCGATCACCCGCTCGACTGCCTCACCTGCCCCGCCAACGGCGACTGCGAACTGCAGGACATGGCGGGCGTCACCGGCTTGCGCGAAGTGCGCTACGGCTTCGACGGCGCGAACCATCTGAAGGACAAGAAGGACGAATCGAACCCGTACTTCACGTACGACCCGTCGAAGTGCATCGTCTGCAATCGTTGCGTGCGCGCGTGCGAAGAGACCCAGGGCACGTTTGCGCTGACCATTGCCGGACGCGGTTTCGAATCGCGCGTAGCTGCCAGCGAAAACAAGCCGTTCATGGAATCGGAATGCGTGTCGTGCGGCGCCTGCGTCGCCGCGTGTCCGACCGCCACGTTGCAGGAGAAAACCGTCATCATGCTCGGCCAGGCCGAGCATTCGGTCGTCACGACTTGCGCGTATTGCGGCGTCGGCTGCTCGTTCAAGGCCGAGATGAAAGGCAACGAGGTCGTGCGGATGGTGCCGCACAAGAACGGTCAGGCCAACGAAGGGCACGCCTGCGTGAAGGGCCGCTTCGCATGGGGCTACGCGACGCACAAGGACCGCATCACCAAGCCGATGATCCGCGCGAAGATCACCGATCCGTGGCGCGAAGTCAGCTGGGAAGAGGCGCTCACTTACGCGGCCTCGGAATTCCGCCGGATTCAGGCGAAGCACGGCCGCAATTCGATCGGCGGCATCACGTCGTCGCGTTGCACGAACGAAGAAACGTATCTGGTGCAGAAGCTCGTGCGCGCCGCGTTCGGCAACAACAACGTCGACACCTGCGCGCGCGTGTGCCACTCGCCGACCGGCTATGGGCTGAAGACCACGCTAGGCGAATCCGCCGGCACTCAGACGTTTGCCTCGGTCGACAAAGCCGACGTGATCATGGTGATCGGCGCGAATCCGACCGACGGCCACCCGGTGTTCGGCTCGCGTATGAAGCGCCGTGTGCGCGAAGGCGCGAAGCTGATCGTCGTCGACCCGCGCCGCATCGATATCGTCGATACGCCGCACGTAAAAGCTTCGCATCATCTGCAACTGCGTCCGGGCACCAACGTCGCGGTGGTCAACGCACTGGCACACGTGATCGTCACGGAAGGCCTGCTGAACGAGGCATTCATCGCCGAGCGTTGCGAAACGCGCGCTTTCGAGCAATGGCGTGCGTTCGTCGCGCTGCCCGAGAATGCACCGGAAGCCACGGAGGAACTCACCGGCGTGCCCGCCGCCTCCATCCGTGAAGCCGCCCGCATCTATGCTACCGGCGGCAACGCCGCGATCTATTACGGCCTCGGTGTCACCGAACACGCCCAGGGCTCGACGATGGTAATGGGCATAGCAAATCTGGCGATGGCGACCGGCAACATCGGCCGTGAAGGCGTCGGTGTGAATCCGTTGCGCGGCCAGAACAACGTGCAGGGTTCGTGCGACATGGGCTCGTTCCCACACGAACTGCCCGGCTACCGTCACATTAGCGATTCGATCACGCGCGCGCTGTTCGAAGAAGCCTGGAATGTCACGTTGCAACCCGAGCCGGGCCTGCGCATTCCGAACATGTTCGACGCCGCCGTGCACGGCACCTTCAAGGGCCTGTACTGCCAGGGCGAAGACATCGTGCAGTCCGATCCGAACACGCATCACGTGTCAGCGGCGCTATCGTCGATGGAATGCATCGTCGTGCAGGATATTTTCCTCAACGAGACCGCGAAGTACGCGCACGTGCTGCTGCCCGGTTCGTCGTTCCTCGAAAAGGACGGCACCTTCACCAACGCGGAGCGCCGCATCTCGCGCGTGCGCAAGGTGATGCCGCCGGTGCCGGGTTACGCCGACTGGGAAGTCACGGTGATGCTGGCGCGGGCGCTCGGCTATGAAATGGACTACACGCATCCGTCGCAGATCATGGACGAGATCGCGCGTCTCACGCCGACCTTCCACGGCGTGTCGTACCGGAAGCTCGACGAACTCGGCAGCATCCAGTGGCCATGCAATGAAAACGCGCCCGACGGTACGCCGACCATGCACATCGATACTTTCGTGCGCGGCAAGGGCAAATTCGTGATTACGAAGTTCATCGCCACGCCGGAAAAAGTCACGCGCAAGTTCCCGCTGCTGCTGACCACGGGCCGCATCCTGTCGCAGTACAACGTCGGCGCGCAGACTCGCCGCACCGAAAATTCGCGCTGGCACGACGAAGACCGTCTCGAGATTCACCCGCACGATGCGGAAGAACGCGGCATCCGCAATGACGACTGGGTCGGCATCGAATCGCGCGCGGGACAAACCGTGTTGCGTGCGAAAGTGACCGAGCGGATGCAGCCGGGTGTCGTCTATACGACATTCCACTTCCCCGAATCGGGGGCGAACGTGATCACCACCGATAGCTCGGACTGGGCCACCAACTGCCCCGAGTACAAGGTGACCGCGGTGCAGGTGATGCCGGTCGAGCAACCGTCGCAATGGCAAAAGGACTATTCGCGCTTCAATAGCGAGCAACTCGATCTGCTGAAGCAGCGCGAGTTGGCCAATGCAAGCTCGGGTAAGTGAGGCAAGCCATGGACAATCAGAATCTGATCGACATGGCGAACCGGATCGGAGATTTTTTCGATTCGATGCCGGATCGCGAAGAGGCGCTCGACGGCATCGCCGATCATATCCGCCGCTTCTGGGAGCCGCGCATGCGGCGCGCTTTGCTGGCGACGCTCGATGAGCCCGACGCGAACGGCGTCGAGATGTCGGGCATCGTCAGGGAGGCGCTCGTCAAGCATCGTGACGGGTTGACGCCTGCCGCTCTTTCTACGGCGGTGTAGGCGAGGCGCCGTTCGAACGGCGCCCGCCATCCATCGATAAGGCGGCCCACATCACGGGCCGGCCTGCACGGTCATTTCACAAGGCCGCCTGCTCCGGTATCACGCCCCCCACGGCGAACCACGCTTCGCAATGCCGCAGCAGACCGTTCAGATCGGAACCGGTGCGCCCGCGCGCGCAGATGTAGCCGTCCGGCCGCACCAGATAGAACGAAGGCCGTGTGCGCCCATAGGATTCGACGAGAGCCGGAGCGCCCTCGCCGTTCGTATCGGTCACGCGCCAGATGCGTACCGCGCCCGGCAACAGCCTCTCGACTTCGGCGGTCATTTTCTCCAGTTCCGGGTCCGGCGGCGGCGCGTGCTTCGCGGCGGGATCGAGCGGCATGTCGTCGACGGGCTGCGGCGGCACCAGCAGGAAGAGCGAGAAGAACGCGGGATCGTGCAGATCGAAGATGCACCCGACACCCGGCGCGCGGCCAAGCGGGCCATCCACCACATGCACCAGCGCGTCCGGCGCGCGCTCACCGGCACGCGGACCGCCATCGAGGACGCGCTCGAGCGTCAGCGGACTGCGCCGGTACTGGATCGACAACTCGCTGATGGTCATCCGCGCCGCATCGCGCAAGGGACCGAGCGCGGCCAGCACCGGCATTACGCGCTCGCGCAGCAGCCTGAGCGGTCCATGATCGGCCTCGGCCATCTGCGTGATGAAGCCGGTTTGCCGCAGCACGTCGCGCTCGATCGGATGCCGTTCCTGATGGTACGTATCGAGCAGCCGGTCAGGCGCGCCGCCTTGCAGCACGCGCGCGAGCTTCCAGCCGAGATTGAACGCTTCCTGAATGCCGGTGTTCATCCCTTGCGCGCCGGCCGGGCTGTGTACATGGGCCGCGTCGCCTGCGAGGAAAATGCGACCCACACGCAGCCTGTCCACCATCCTGCTGTTCAGACGAAAATGTGACGACCATGCCAGGTCAGACACGTCGACGCGTTCGCGCACGCGCCGGGCGATCAGCGCCTTGCATTCGGCGAGCGACGGCGGCGCAACCTGGTTGAGCGGCGGTTCACCGAGTACGACGGGCGCGGCCGAGGTCAAGACTGTAGCCTTTTCGGCGGGATGATCCGCAATCAGACGATGACGGCCATGGCCCATCGGGAACAGCGCGACGAGACCCTCGCCTGAAGCAAAGATATGGAACTCGTCTTCGGGCCAATCGGTTTCGGCGTGCAGATCAGCAAGCAGGAAGGTCTGCTCGAAGGTGTTGCCCTCAAAGCTCAAGCCGAGCCGGTGACGGATCGTGCTATGCGCACCGTCGGCGGCGATCATGTACGACGGACGGATCGTTTCGGTACGGCCGTCCACGTGCCGCAAGGTCGCCTGAATGCCGGCCGAACCCTGCGAGAACGTCGTCAGCTCGACGCCGCGTTCGATCGTCACGCCGAATGTCGCGAGATGTTCCGTGAGCAAGCGTTCGGTCACGGATTGGTCGAGGAACAGCAGATACGGATAGCGGGTGTGCAGCGGATCGAAATCGAGGCGCGCGAGACGCATGCCATTGGAAAAAAGATTGGCGATGCGCGCGCGATGACCGAGTTCGAGAAACGGTTCGACCAGCCGATGTTGTTCGAGCAGTTCGAGTGTGCGCGCCTGAATGCCGATGGCCCGCGAGTGCGGGTCCGGCTGCAACGCTTTCTCGATCAGACGTACGGGGATGTGGGCACGCGCGAGACTCATCGCCGCGGCGAGCCCGGTCGGACCCGCGCCGACGATCAGCACTGGCGACGCATCGTGTGCGGCAGCATCCATGCGGACCTCCGGAGACAACAGGACGTCCTAGTGTACGCCGCCGATAGCGCGCGTAACGGTGCGCTGCATCAATCGCGGGGATGACCCATCGCGCATCGATGCTCGGTGGTGCCGAGGTCGACTTGCAGTGTGGCGTGCTGCATCGAAAAACGTTCGCGCAGCGTGATCACGATGGCGTCGATCGACTCGTCGCCGGGATGGCCTGCCGGCATCACCAGATGGGCGCTGAGCGCATTGCCGGTGGTCGATAGCGCCCAGACATGCAGATCGTGCACATCGGTGACGCCCGGCTGTCCGGCGAGATAGTCGCGGATCGGCTGCAGATCGACGCCCGGCGGCACGGCATCCAGCGCCATGCGCACCGAATCGCGCAGCAGACCCCACGTGCCGTAGATCACCACCGCGACCACCAGCAGGCTCATCACCGGGTCGAGCCACGTCCAGTTGGTATAGAGAATCACGAGCCCGCTGATCGCGACCGCGGCGGAGATGCCGGCGTCCGCGGCCATATGCAGAAAAGCGCCGCGGATATTCAGATCATCTTTCTGGCCGCGCATGAAAAGCCATGCTGAGAAGCCGTTGACGATCACACCGACCGTCGCGACGACGAACACGACCAGTCCCGCGACCGGCGCCGGGTTCATCAGGCGCCCGATCGCCTCGGCGACGATCACGCCGCACGCGAACAGCAACAGCCCCGCGTTGGCAAGCGACGCGAGGATCGACGAGCTGCCGTAGCCGAAGGTATAGCGTGCCGAAGGGCGGCGCGTGGTGAGCCAGGCTGCGCCCCAGGCAAGCAGCAGGCCGAGCACGTCGGAGAGATTGTGGCCGGCATCGGCGAGCAGCGCGGTGGAGTGCGCGATCACGCCATACACGGCTTGCACCACCACGATCGCTACGTTCAGTGCGACAGCCAGTGCGAAGGCGCGGCCGTGACCTGCGACGGGGGCATGGGCGTGGCTGTGACCGGCGTGGCTGTGTGAGCCGTGGCTGCGGGTGCCGTGGTTATGACCGGCGTGGCTGTTGTGGTCGCCGTGCTTGTGCGTGCTATGGCTATCGTGGCTGTGAGCAGCGTGGCTCGGCCCCTTGTCGGCGCCTTGGCTGTGGGTGTGCGTGTGGGTGTCGGACTGCATCCGGTCCGCGCCGTCGCCGTGCGAATCGCTCACCTGTACGCCGTGGTCCTGCGTGCCGCCCTCACCACGAGCGTCGTCGACCTCCGGACGAACCGCGCCATGACGATGCCCGCCCTGCTCGTCAGCCGCGCGCGCCTGGCTTTTCGGCTGCGCGTCGTCACCATCGGTCCCGTCGGACTCCCCGTCGAGCCATACCGGCGCGTGGTCGTCCTCGCGCTCCTTGGCGACGTGGTTCGGTACGGTGGTTTTTTTCATGACGGATCCACAGGAAATTCGCCGGCCGGCTCAGCCACATGCTCGAGCATGCCGGTCAGCATCGCGCTGATATGGCGGTCGGCAGCAAGATAGAACACCTGCTTGCCCTGCCGCTCCGCGCGCACGATCCGCGCCGCGCGCAGCAGCCGCAGATGGTGGCTCACCAGCGACGGCGACAAACCCAGACCTTGGGCAATGGCGCCGACCGCGCGCCGCTCCTCGACGCACGCGAGCACGATGCGCAAGCGCGTCGGATCGCCGAGCAGGCGAAACAGGTCGGCCAGCGGCACGATCGTCTCCACCGGACGGTCTTCGAAACCAGCAGCTAACCTAGCGGAAGCCAGAGCAAACGACATGATTGACACACATATGAACACGTGTTCATATGTTATAGATATCGAGACGACAGGTCAAATCGGAGGGTGGCGCGGCGAGTGTGGGAAAATGCGGCGTCCGCCTCACCCGAAATCCCATCCCTGCGTCATGCAACAAGTATTTGACAGCGCTTTCGCGGCGCATCGTGACGGCCGCCTCGACGACGCCGAACGCGGCTACCGCGCGACGCTCGACGGCAATCCCGCGCACGTCGATGCGTTGCACCTGCTGGGCGTTCTGCGCCATCAGCAGGGCCAGCACGCCGAAGCCGCCGAGCTCGTGCGGCGCGCAGTGAACCTGCGCCCGGAAGACGCGGCGCTGCAACTGAACCTCGGCAACGCACTCAAGGCGCTGGGCCAGATCGACGACGCCATCGAACAGTTCCGCAATGCGCTCACGCTGGCGCCGACTTTCCCGATGGCGCACTACAACCTGGGCAATGCGTACGCGTCGGTGGGGCGCCACGAAGACGCCGCCGACGCTTTCCAGAAATCGCTGCGCCTGCAGCCGAATGACGCCTCGTCGCATAACAATCTCGGCAACGCATTGCATGCGCTCGGCCGTCATGCGGAAGCGATCGCATCGTTCCAGCGCGCGCTCGAACTGCGCCCCGGGCACGCGGGCGCACTCAACAACATGGGCATGTCGCTGAACGCGCTTGAACGCGCGGACGAGGCGATCCAGCACTTTCGGGCGGCACTGGCAGCCGAGCCTCGTTTCGTCGCCGCGCACTTCAATCTCGCCAACACGCTCGACGCCACCGGCCGTCACGAAGAGGCGGTCGCTTCTTTCCAGGCAGCGCTCGCATTGCAGCCGAACCTGCCACCCACCATCTTCGGGCTCGGCAACGCGCTCGCGGCGCTGGGGCGCCACGCGCAGGCACTGCCTTATCTGGAGCGCGCCGTCGGCCTCGATCCGCAATTCGCGCTCGCCTGGTTGAGTCTCGGCACAGCCCATCAGGCGCTCGGCGCGCATGCCGCGGCGGTGCGGGCTTTCGATCAGGCGCTGCGCCTGCGCCCCGATCTCCCATCCGCGCATATGAACCGTGCGCTTGCCTGGCTCGCGCAGCGCGATTTCGCGCGTGGGCTGCCGGAGTACGAATGGCGGCTGCAAACTACCGCGCAGCCGGTCATCCAGACCTTGCCGCGTTGGCACGGCGAGCCGATCGAACAGCGCACGCTGCTCGTGCATGCCGAGCAGGGTTTCGGCGACACGTTGCAATTCGTGCGCTTCGTGCCACTGGCCGCCCAGCGCGCCGCGCGCGTCGTACTCGAAGTGCAGCCGCAACTACTGCCGCTGCTCGCACCGGCCGCGCAAGCCTGGCGCGTCACCCTGATCGCTCAGGGCACGCCCCGCCCGGCGGCGGATCTGCACTGCCCGCTGCTGAGCCTGCCGCTCGCGCTCGGCACGACCTACGACACGATTCCCGGCCGCACGCCCTACCTCAGCGCGCCGCCCGCTTACCGCCGCAAATGGCGCGGGTCGCTCGGCGGTCATGCGAAGCGAAAGATCGGCATTGCGTGGTCGGGACGCATCCAGCAGAACGAAACCCGTTCGATGCCGCTCGCCGCGCTTGCACCGCTATTCGCGCTCGAGGGCATCGACTGGATCGTGCTGCAACCTGAGCTGAGCGCCGAGGAACGCGCGGCGCTCGACACGCATGCGCGTGCGGCGTCGATTCATCGCATGGATAAACGGATCGGCGATTTTGCGGATACCGCGGCGATCATCGAGCGGCTCGACGCCGTGGTATCGATCGATACGTCGATCGCTCACCTCGCCGGCGCACTAAAAAAACCCCTGTGGCTGATGCTGCCGTTCGCGGCGGATTGGCGCTGGTTCGTCAACGAGACGCGCAGCCCGTGGTATCCGGGCGCGACGCTGCTGCGCCAGCCGCAACCCGGCGCGTGGAACGAGGTGGTGGAGGCAGTGGCAAACGAATTGCGCGACGGTTAGCAAGGACGGATTCGTCTGCAGCCTGTTGCCGATGTGCCGGTGCAGCGCTCAGAAAAAAACCCCGCGTTCTCACGAGCGCGGGGTTTTTGTTTGTCCAGACCAACCGGTGAATCTTCAGCCAGGTGTCCGTCAGGCGGTTCGATACTGATTGCGCGATTCCGGCGTGCGATACAGCACCAGCGTCGCGATCAAGCCGCAGATTGCCGCCGCGCCGAGGAACAACCCCGGTGCGGCCTTATTGGCGGTAGTGTGAATCAGCAGCGTCGAGATGGCCGGCGTAAAGCCGCCGATCGTCGTAGCAAGGCTGTAAGCCAGCGAGAAACCGGCGGTCCGCACTTCGACAGGCATCACTTCGGTCAGCGCCACCACCATTGCGCCGTTGTAGCTGCCGTACAGGAACGACAACCACAACTCGACCACCAGCAGGCGAACGAACGACGGTTCGGCAACCAGCCATTGCAGCGCCGGATACGCGGTGATGATCGTCAGAATCGTGAAGGCCAGCAGCACCGGACGGCGGCCGATGCGATCCGACAACGCGCCCGCGAGTGGCAGCCAGATCAGGTTCGACAAACCGATGCAAACGGTGACAACGAGCGTATCGATCGACGACAGCTTCAGCACTTCCTTGCCGAACGTCGGCGTGTAGGCCGTGATCATGTAGAACGACACGGTGGTCATGATGACCATGCCCATCCCGCCCAGCACGATGCCCCAGTTCGCGGCCATCGTCTTCATGATTTCGCCCATGCTCGGATGATGCTTGCGCGCCGTGAATTCCTCGGTTTCCTGCAGCGAACGGCGAATCAGGAACAGGAACGGTACGATCAGGCAGCCGATCAGGAACGGCACGCGCCAGCCCCAGGCCGTCATCTGGTCGGCCGGCAGCACCTTGTTGAGCACCACGCCGATCAGTGCGGCGAACACCACGGCGACCTGCTGGCTGCCCGATTGCCACGCGCAATAGAAGCCCTTGTTGCCCTTGGTGGCGATCTCCGACAGATAGACCGACACACCGCCAAGTTCAACCCCGGCGGAGAAGCCTTGCAGCAGCCGGCCGAACAACACAAGTACCGGGGCGAGGACGCCTATGGTCGCGTAGCCTGGGATCGCCGCGACCGTGAGCGTGCCGAGCGCCATCAGCCCGAGGGTGAGGATCAGGCCTTTACGCCGGCCGTGATGGTCGATGTAGGCGCCGAGTATGATCGCGCCCAGCGGACGCATCAGGAAGCCCGCGCCGAATACCGACAGCGACAGCATCAGCGACGCAAATTCGTTGCCGCTCGGGAAATAGGTCTTGGCGATCGCGGATGCGTAATAGCCGTAGACCATGAAGTCGTACATCTCAAGAAAGTTGCCGCTGACCACGCGGAAAACCGTCTTGACCTTGGATTCTCTGGATGAGGAAGGAGCGTGTGACGCAGTAGACATGACATTCTCTGAATAGCCCGTCGCCACGCAGACTGGTGGCGCTCGGGCAGTTGAAACGATCCACCGCGTTCGGCAAGCGGATCCCACGGCAATTTGAAACGCGCCGGGGGCGCTGCATTTTCATGCTGAACAGATTTACACGGTATCAGGGTAAACGTTGTGAAATACCCGAAGCCCGCAACACGTAATGTTACCTTTGATGGCACCGTTGCGCATTCCATACAGTTTCATTACAAACTACGCTTGCTCCCCTCGCGATAAACTTTTTGCAGACAGGCCATTCCCGTTGACCACCCTTCCGATGCAAACCTCCCCCGCACTTTCGTTGCGCCCCGCAACCCTCGCGGATGCAGCGCTGATCGCCTCGATCCATAGCACCAGTTGGCAGGCTACGTATCGCGGCCTGTTGCCAGACGCTTTCCTCGACGGCGAAGTGACGCGTGAGCGGGCCGCCTACTGGGAAGCGCGCCTGCGCGCGCCGGGCGGCGAGCGCCGCATGGTCCTGATTGCCGAACTCGCGGGCGAGCCGATTGGTTTCGTCTGTGTCGAGCGGCAACCGGAGTCCGCGTGGGGCGTTCTGCTCGACAACCTGCATGCGCTGCCCGGCCATCAGGGGATCGGCGCCGGCAAGCTGTTGATGCGCGCGGCCGAAGACTGGGCTCGCGCACAGGGAGAGTCGCAGTTATACCTTTATGTGCTCGAAGGCAACACGCCGGCAATCGGATTCTATGAAAGACAAGGCTGGCAGTTCGTCGGCGCCGAACCGGATCATATGGGCGGCGTGGATATTACTGCTTTACGCTACGTGTACCGGCTGGATCGATGAGATGGCCGCGTCCGGTCGAGAAAGTACATGCCTAATAGGATTCGTCTGATCGATACCGACTGACGTGAAACGTACGCTGCCGGATGGTTTTCCATCCACTCGCGCCGTCGCGAGGCGTGCGCTCATCCGCACGCACAACGGCGCGTTCACCGGCCCATCGCCCGGCGGATTTTCATGCGACAGCCGTCCCATCCCGAAGACACGCCCGCTATCTCATCATCCGCCGACCGCCTTTCGGGCCCGGGGCGTCTGGTAGCCGCGGCGGTCGCCGCGCATCGCGCCGGCCGGCTCGATGAAGCCGAGCCGCTCTACCGGCAAGCACTCACGCTTGACCCGCGCCATGCTGAAGCGCTGCATTACTTCGGCGTGCTGCATCATCAGCGCGGCTCGCACGCCGCCGCGGCGGCTTTGTTGGAACACGCCCTCATAATCGATCCCACCGACGCGGCCTGCTGGAGCAACCGCGGCCTTGTCGCCGCCGCGCTCGGCAATCATCACGAAGCGACGCGGTTCTACCGGAACGCGCTGCAACTGCAACCCGATTTCGCCGACGCGCACAACAATCTCGGCGTGGCGCTGCAAGCGCAAAACGCTTTCGACGAGGCGATCCAGGCCTATCATGACGCGCTTGCGCTCGACCCCTCGTTGGCCGACGCGTATCTGAATCTCGGCAGCGTGCTCGCCAGGCTCGAACGGCACGACGAGGCGCTCGCCTGCTATGAGCGGGCGCTGGCACTCGCCCCCTTTTCTGCCGACGCGTACTTCAACGCCGGCAATGCCCAGATGGCGAAAGGCGACAGCGCGGCGGCGATCGCGTGCTTTCGCCGCGCCGCCGAGTTGCGCCCCGCCTTTGCCAATGCGCACATCAATCTGGGCAGTGCAATGTGCAGGCTCGGCCACTATGCCGACGCCGAGCAGCAGTACCGCCAGGCCGTCGCCCTGAAGCCAAACGCCGCCAATCTCGTCTGCCTGGGCGCCTCGCTCGGCGCGCAAGGCCGTCTCGACGAGGAGGAAGTGTTCTATCGCGGCGCGCTCGAACTGGACCCGGACTATGCGCACGCGCACACGAGCCTCGGCGTCCTCGCGAGGAATCTTGGCGCGTGGGACGACGCCGAGCGCCACCTGCGGCGTGCCATCGCGCTCATGCCCGACAATTTCCCCGCTCGTGCCCACCTCGGCATGGTTTTACTGGCCGCCGGCCGCTATGAAGAAGCATGGCCTTATTTCGACGACCGCCAGGTCCATCTCACCCATGCCGACAGTCGCCACAACTCAATACGCCCGCAACTGCCGCTGCCGCAGTGGAAAGGAGAGCCTCCGGACACAGCGAAGCGTGACAATGCAACGGCCCCGCGCAGCGCACGCCTGCTGGTCATTCACGAGCAAGGTCTGGGCGACAGCCTGCAGTTTGCGCGCTATCTGCCGTTGGCACTGACACGTTTTGCGCAGGTTGGCTACATCTGCCCGCGACCTTTGCGGCGCCTGTACGAAGAGTCGTTCTGTTCGCGTTGGCCTGGTCTCGTGTTGCTCGATCCCCTACTCCCCGAACTGGACAACTGGGACTGGTATTGTCCTTTGATGTCCCTGCCGATGGCGTTCGGCACCCGACTGGACAACATTCCCGCCCCCGCAACCTATCTGTATGCCGATTCCGCGCGCGCCGCCGCGTGGCAAGCGAGGCTCGCTCAGTTGCCCAATCCCGGACTTCCGCGCGTGGGCGTGGTATGGGCAGGAGGCCATTCAGGCATGGCGGAGGACAAAGTGCGCAGCATGACGTCCGCGCAAATGGCACCGCTGCTCGCCTTGTCACACGTACGCTGGATCAGCCTGCAAAAGACCGATGACGTTTCGAAGCGCGCCGATACGGCGAGCCAGGCACGCCTGACAGACTGGACCGATGAAATCGCCGACTTCGCCGACACTGCCGCGTTGATCGAAAACCTCGATCTGGTGATCTCCGTCGACACGTCAACGGCTCATCTTGCTGCGGCGATGGGTAAGCCGGTATGGCTGCTCAACCGCTTCGCAGGATGCTGGCGCTGGCTGCGCGATAGAAATGACAGTCCCTGGTATCCCACCATCCGCATCTTCAGCCAAGCACAGCGAGGCAACTGGGACGAGGTGCTCGTACGGGTCGCCGCAGCCCTGCAGCATGAATTCCCGCGCGAGTTTGTTCACGACGGCGGTCGGCATGCCCGGTGAATCGCTCGCAAGCCGCCAGCTAGTAAGCCGCTTTGCCTTCCAGTCTGCGGGGTCCCTGCGCCAAGGCTGAATACCACGTCCGTTTGGCAAGCCTGAAGCACTCCGTGGGATTGACATGGACTCCGGAAGATCGTCACTTCTTTTCGGAACAATCCGATCGTCAGCTCCGTCGCTTCGAGGCATCATCTTCGATACTCCACTGGCTTCGCAGCGACCGCTCCTGTCTTGGGCACAGCGCTCGCCTATGGCGTTGTGTACCGCGTTTTACGCGCATCGCTTCGAAGCCAGAGCCCCCTGAGCCGCCAGCCCACGGCCCCTTTACGAGCCGCTGCGAAGAAACCAATGTCGACCACGATCCCTCTCACCCTGATCGAAGGCTCCATGGCGCTACCGAGCCTGGCGCCGCTCGGTCGCCTGCTGCCCCCGCCATTCGGCCGCGATTGGGCACTGCTGCCGCCAGGGTACAGTTTGAGAGCTGAACTCAAGGCGCTCTACGCGGCCGTGTTACGTACCTTTTGTTTGAATGCGGAGACCATCCGCGCGCTCTGTCAATGGGAAACGCGGCGCTCGCCACCAACTGCGTCATCAGGGCTCAACGCAGCCGCTCCCTCGACGACTGTGTTCGACACACCGGTAGACGAATCTTTGCGAATGTCCACCGAAGCCGCACCTTTCTCGCCGGTTAGCGCACCGGCGGCTCCAGCCTCGCCGCGCGGGGCACAATTGCGTTGGGGTGCGCTAGCGGGAGGCGCCTGTGCGCTCGGTGGCGCCGCGATGCTTGCCTGGGTTGCGTTCGATCATCTGGCGCAGCGTCACCCGATTAGCGATGTCAAACCAGTGGCCAGGGCTCCGGCTCGCCAGCAAGCACAACTGGCTAATCCTCATTCGTTTGACGCCGCTGTCGTTTCCAATGCCACCGCCGACAACCATGCAGCGGTGCTTGCACCGAGCGCCGCGTCGTCGCCGGTATATGTGGGAGGCGCGTCCGGATCCACGCCCGCATCCGCACCCGCATCGCCTGAAAGTTTTCCGAATGCGCTTGCCGCTGCTCCGCTACGCGATTTCACGGCAATTCCCGCTCCCAAAATCGTCACGCCGGTCAAAACCACGCCGGCGCGCGCTTCCGTCGGCAAGCACGTATCGCGCCGCCAGGATAAGCAGCGCAAAGACGCCGCGAACCGATACGAAAGAAGCAATCGCCGTTCGCAACTCACCATCGCAACGCGATTGGCACCGCAGTTGCCACGCACTTCGCCGATGAACGCCGAAGTGTCACAAATTGCCGTGCCGGCGATCGCGCAACGAACGACACCGGCGCCATCGTCGGCGGGTCCTTACTCGCCACTTGCGCCGTCGCAACTCGGTACCGGCGAATATGCGTCGATGACCACGTCAGCCGCCACCCACCTGCGCAATATTGCGCCGCCATCGCGCCCGGTTTCGTCGATCAATCCGCCTGCAACCGGCGGGACCGAATGGATCAATCACGTGTCGCAACGTCGCGTAACCGAGGTGCCCGACCAGTTCGCCAGGTAAGCGCCGTTATCTAAAAAACGCGAAACAAAAAAAGCCCGGCAATTCGTTTTGCCGGGCTTTTTTTGCACTCGTACGTCTACTTCCGGGTTGGCAATCCGAACTCGGTTTGCCGCTGCAATTGCATCACTTCGCCCTGCACCTGACGCAACTGCGCTTGTACCCGTTCCTTTTCCGCGTTTAGCGCAGCCGCCTCGCCTTGCGTCTGCCGCTGGTAGTCGTTGACCTTGGCCTGCTGCGTACGCGCAACATCGAGATCGGCCTGCAAGCGCCGCGCACGATCTTCCGACAACGCGATAATATTTTCGATATACGCCTTCTGCGCTTGCAACTGTGTGCGGCGAATCTCAACGTCTGCAAGTTGTGCCGTCTGCTGGACGAAACCCGCATAGATCGCTTCAGCACGACCGACGTCTTCCGATCTGATCACCCGCCAGCAATGCTTGTCCTGAAAAAGCGCAACGTAGTACGTCATTTCCTGCGGATAGAAAAACAGACTTGCGCCGTAACTGCCGTTATACGTGGTGCGTAATTCGCTCAGCCTGGCGTCGTGAATCATCTGCATCAGTTCGGCAACGTTACCTTGTACGTCGCCAGCGGCAGCCGATGTACTCGATGCGGCGCTACGTAGCGCATCCGCGACCGGTTGCGGCGTTAGCGTATTCATGGCCGGCCGCGTGCCGACCAGAGGTGCGGCCTCGTCGCTTTGTGCTGCCAGCACGAAACCGCCATGCTGCAACAGCGCACACGAGGTCGCGAGCAGCATGGCGCGCCGTACTATTAAGGGGTACTTCATACGTGCATGCTCCATGCAAATCCAAAACAGCCTTGGATTATCGCGCGGATTAGCCGTTAAGCGAAGCATTCAAACGCCACGCTGAAGAACTTTAAATCGAGATAAATCGATACCGAATGATTTGGCCAGGCGAAGCCGTCAGTCGCGAAATAAAAGATTTCAGATAGGACAAAAACGCAACAATCTGACTCGTGCGGACGTTTCGGAATCTGCACCGCACTCGCGCGAATTCGACCTCGAGCATCGTGACAATAGGGAGATAGCGGCCGCGAAGATGCCGGTGGCACGCTGCAAGAATCTTCGTGAACAACCGCACTCGAAAGCGCGGCTTAAAGGCATGGCCTTTAGACCGCGTTTCTGGAATCGCGTCTTTAAAACCGCGCGTCTAAAACCGCGTTTCGCGTGCCACCCGCAGGAAGGTGTCGAGCAACGGCGTGCAATCGAGCAATTCGGGACCGCCCGCGCGATGAAACTCCGGGTGCCACTGCACACCCATCACGAACGGCGCGCGCCGATAGCGCACGGCCTCGATGATGCCGTCCGACGCCGACACGGCCTCGATATTCAGATCGCGACCGAGCGTCTTGACCGCCTGATGGTGGATCGAATTGACGATCGCCTCACGCCGGCCAGGAAACATATTGACGAGCGTCGAGCCGTCCGGGAAATGAATGCTGTGCCGATGCTGGTCGTAGTTCTCGTTGACGTGCGCGCCGGCGGTCGGCACGTCGGTGGCGATGTCCTGATACAAGGTGCCGCCAAACGCCACGTTGATCAACTGGCAACCGCGGCATACGCCGAGCACCGGCTTGCCGGACTCGATAAACTCATGCAGCAGTTCGAGCTCGTACATGTCGCGCACACGGTCGCCCGGCCACTCGGGGCTCGTCGCCTGTTCGGCGTAGGACTGCGGCGACACATCCGCGCCGCCCTGCAGCAGCAGACCGTCAAGGTGCTTCGCATAGTCGCGCAAACGGATATTGCTCGGGTGCAGCATGCCTTGATGGCCGACCGTCGGAATCATGAACACCAGCACGTCACGCGACATGACCCAGTGCGCGATCGATTCCTCTAGATATTGCAAGGTCTTGCCTCGCAGCCCCTTCGCACCCGGCTCGGGGTGGAAGATGCGTGCCGACACGCCGATGCGCAGCGTGCGCTGCGTGATCCGCTGACCGGCGCGATCGAACAACTGACGCGCGCGGGCCGCGATGATGCGTCCAAACACGGTCCACGCCGAGTCGCTTTGCTTCAGATAGCGCGGTGGCGACGGCGGCAATGCGTTCGGCGGCGGCGGGTTCGTTGCCGTGAAATCCGGCGCAGCGCCGAACCCCGGCGGCGGTGAGCCGGCCGGGCGAGTTGCGGCCGCAGCTTCTTCCGCCTTTTCTGTGAGAACCACCTCGTCAGCGGGCACGCTCAATCCGCCTGCGAGCGTTTCGTTGCTCCCGAGCGCAGCGGGACGTGAGGCTTGAACCTTCGCGGCACGCTCGGCTTTGGCCGCCGCGCGCTCGTGAACCTCGGTCTCCTGTTGCGCAGTCGACGCGGCCGCCGAACTGCGCGCCTCGGCCGCATCGCGTTGCTGCGCCGTTTGCGGATGCGTGGGGGTGACCGTGGAAGCGCTATCAGGGTTGTCGGTGGACGATCTCACCGCGGCCTCTTCGGCAGCCGGTGTCACCACGTCCTTGACCGGAGACTGGATGGCGTCTTCATGCGAGAGCGGCAGCGTAGCCGCCGGCTCGGGCGGCAGCGTGTCGGGCTTTGACACGCCGGAAGTCACGCCGGACGAAGTGGGCGCCGTTGCGGACGTGGGCGACGTTGAAGGCGATGGCGTCCCCGAAGAGGACGACGGGCTGCCGGGCTGGCCGGCATTTTCAGGTTTGTTTTCGCTCATAACTGTCAGACAGGCGCCTTTCACGCGAACGAATGAATATGCCCTGATTATCCGCTAGCCCGGCAAGCCCGGCAAACGCGCACACAATTGCTCACATTGTTGCAGCTCAAGGTTGCAACTCAAGGCGTGAGATCAACGCGTTCAGGGATCAGGCTGCTCTTCAAAGGTTTCGCGCAGAGCGATCTGCATCGCCGCGTGGATTTTCACGCACCAGCGCCAGACCAGCGCCAGCAGCAGCGCGGCGCACAGCAGCACCACGGTCAGGAGGCCGGTCGGCGGCAAGATACTGCCGGAGAGCGCCGCCACCAGCAGAAATACGCCGACCATCGAAACCACCGGCACCAGATCCGAAATTGCATAACGGATCGCGCTGGTGAAGCGCCCCGCGGTCGCCGGCTGCACGCTCACTTCGGCGAGCAACAGCGCGAGCGATTTGGTCTTTCGATAGACCGCCACCAGGAACGGCAGCGACAGCACCAGCGCAATGCTCCACAGCACCACGCGCTGCATCGGCTCGGACGCCACCCAGTGCGAGAGCAAGGTGCCGGTGTACGGCGCGCTATACGACACGATCAGGAAGATCGCCGCGACCAGCGCAAGATTGACGGCAATCTGCAGAATGATCCGCCGCGTCATGCTGAACAGCGTCGGCTCACCGCTCCCGGTGCTCAAACTGCGCAGCCACTGTCCATACATGCTGAACACATTGGCCAGCGTGGGCGGCATGGCGCGGCCGAGGCGCTGCGTCAACGGATCGGCGGCGCGAATCAGGTAAGGCGTGAAAAGCGTGGTCAACGCGGAAACGGCTACCGCGATCGGATACAGAAACGCGCTCGTCACCTTCAACGTCAGGCCGAGCGAGGCGATGATGAACGAGAACTCGCCGATCTGCGAGACGGTCATGCCGACCCGCATCGCCGTGCGCCCATCCTTGCCGGCGAGAAACGTGCCGAGCCCGCAGGACACGATCTTGCCGACGATCACCGCCACCGTAATCACCGCAATCGGCCACGCGTAGTCGAGCAGCACGGTCGGGTTCAGCATCAGACCGATCGTCACGAAGAAGATCGCCGAGAAAGCGTCGCGCAGCGGCGCGATCAGATGCTCGATGCGATGCAGATGGCGCGACTCGGCCATGATCGCGCCGATCAGGAATGCGCCGAGCGCCATGCTGTAGTCGAGCTTCACCACCAGCAGACAGAAGCCGAAACAGAAGCCGAGCACCGACACCAGCAGCATTTCGTCGCTTTTGGCGCGCGCCACATAGTTCAGCGCACGCGGCACGACCAGAATGCCGACCACGAGCGACACCGTCATGAAGAGCAGCAGTTTGCCGAGCGTTACGACGGCGACCCCGGCGCTCAGCTCGCCCGTCTGCGCAATGCCGGAGAGCAGCACCAGCATCGCAATGGCGAGGATGTCCTCGACGATCAGAATCCCGAACACCAGTTGCGCGAAGCTCTCGCGCTTGAGACCCAACTCGGAGAGCGCCTTGACGATGATGGTGGTCGACGAGATCGCGAGAATCGCGCCGAGAAACAGTGAGTCCATCGAACTCCAGCCAAATGCGCTGCCGATCTCGTAACCGATCCACAGCATCAACACGATTTCGGAAAGCGCCGCGACGATCGCCGTCGCACCGACCTTAAAGAGCTTGCGCAAGCTGAATTCGAGCCCAAGCGAAAACATCAGGAACACCACGCCGAGTTCACCGAGCGTCTGGATGGTCTGCTCGTCGTGGATCAGCTGGAACGGCGGCGTGTACGGCCCAATGATCACGCCCGCGGCGATGTAGCCCAGCACCACCGGCTGTTTCAGGCGATGGAACAGCACGGTGACGACGCCGGCGAGCGCCATCACGACCGCCAGGTCCTGAATGAAGCCGATGCCATGATGCATGGATGCGTCCCTTACAAAAAGTAATGTCTTAAAAAACGCAGTGTAACGTACTCATGCGACCGGCCGGCAACGCGCAAACGCCGGGAGGACGCGGGATTGGTCGAACCGCCAGCGAACCGGCCGGCCGTTTCATCCGAAACTTTTTTGACACGCTGGACACCAGTGAAATATCACAATAATATTTTCCGCATATTTTCTTGGGAGTCGAGTGATGCAGCAGGTGGCCTTCAATGTTGTAGATCGTTCCGGCGACAGCCACGCCGATATCGTCGAGGTGAATCGTCTGACAATTGCAGGCTGGGCCGGCCGGGACCAGGCGGCGATCGAGCATCACATCGCCGAGCTGGCCGAACTCGGCGTTAAGCGGCCGTCGACCACGCCCTGCTTCTACCGCCTCGGTGCCGAACTGCTGACCCAGGCCGAACAGATCGATGTGGTTGGCGTGAAATCCAGCGGCGAAGCCGAATGCGTGCTGGTCCGCTCGAAAGCCGGACTGCTCGTCACCGTCGGCTCGGATCACACCGATCGCGAAGTCGAGGCCTATGGCGTCACCGTCTCCAAACAGGTCTGCCCAAAACCGGTCGCGCGCGACGCGTGGCGCTTCGACGACGTGGCCGGCCACTGGGATCAGCTTGAACTGCGCGCTTTCGCCGTGACCGGCAACGGCGAGCGGCGCGTCTATCAGCAAGGCAGCGTCGCGTCGCTGCTGCCGGCCGCCGACCTGCTGGAACGCGCGCCCGTGGCAGAAGGCGCCGCGATGTTCTGCGGCACGCTGGCCGTACAAGGCGGCATCGTCGGCATGGTCGACGGCGACGCGCTCGAGCTTGAGTTGCACGACCCCGTCCTGAAACGCACACTGCGCCACGCTTATCGCGTGCACGCGCTCCCCATCGTCGAATGAGGCACCCATGAGCACCCCCCCGCTATCCGCCAACGCCGACACGTCTTCCGACGCGTGGATCGAGGCCGCCGCCCTGCGCAAGATCACCTGGCGCATCATGCCGTTCCTGTTTCTCGTCTACGTATTGTCGTACCTGGACCGCGTCAACATCGGCTACGCGAAGCTGCAGTTCACCGGTGACCTCGGCCTTTCGAATGCGGCGTATGGCCTCGGCGCGGGGATCTTTTTCTTCGGCTATTTCGTGTTCGAAGTGCCGAGCAATCTGCTGCTGAAAAAATTCGGCGCACGCGCCACCATCGCCCGCATCACGATGCTGTGGGGGCTGCTGTCGTGCCTGATGATGTTCGTGCGCTCGGAAACGATGTTCTACGTGCTGCGCTTTTTCCTCGGCGTCGCCGAGGCCGGGCTGGTGCCGGGCGTGGTGCTGTATCTGACCTTCTGGTTTCCGTCCGACCGGCGCGCGCGGATGGTCGCCGTGTTCATGGCGGCAATTCCGGTCGCGGGCATCATCGGTGCGCCCTTGTCGGGCTTTCTGATGTCGGCGCTGCACGAAGCGCACGGCTTGCGCGGCTGGCAGTGGATGTTCCTGATCGAAGGCATTCCGTCGATCCTCGCCGGCTTCTGGGCGCTCGCCGTGTTGCGCAACACACCCGCCGAAGCCGCCTGGTTGAGCGACGACGAAAAGCGCGTGATTCTCGGCCGCCTCGCGCGCGAAAACACCGCCGCCGCGGCAGCCGGCGCCGAGCATAGCCTCTCGGTTGCCCTGCGCTCGGGCCGCTTCTGGCTGCTTACGCTGATCTACTTCTGCCTCGTCACCGGCAACGCGGGCTTCTCGTTCTGGCTGCCGCAGATCGTCAAGGATCTCGGCGTCACGAATCTCGTCACGAACGGCTTCGTCACCGCGATTCCGTACCTTGCGGCGGGTATCGGCATGATCCTGATCGGACGCTCGTCGGATATCACCGGCGAACGGCGCTGGCACTACGCCGTGTGCTGTTTCATCGGCGCGGCGGGTCTGCTCGGCAGCGCCTCCGTGACGAATTCGATTCCGCTCGCCGTCACCGGTTTGTCGATCGCCTATATCGGCATTCTGGCGGGCTTCGGCATTTTCTGGTCGATGTCCACCACCTTCCTGCAAGGCACCGCGGCCGTTGCCGGCATCGCCGTGATCAACTCGATTGCGAATCTGGCGGGCTATGTGAGCCCTTACGTGCTCGGCATCGTCAAGGATGCGACGCATAGCGTGACCTTCGGGCTGGTGCTGATCGCGGGCGCGTTGATCGTCGGCGGCCTCGTCACGTTGATGATGCCGCGCGTCAAGGTGCAGCACGCCGCTGCGGTCACACCGAGGAGCGCCTGACATGCGGCGCGGTCTGCGTGATTGCAGATGACACGCAGCCGTACGTCATACGCAAACGACGGCCGGCGAGCAATCGCCCGCCGACCGCCGTCCGCGCAAAACCTTGCTCTACAATGCGGACGACACCGCCCGCTCTTTCTTCACATGACGCTTTTGCAGACCGCCCGCCGCTCCAGTGCCCCCCGCGAAACCGCCTCGGCGAGTCTCGCCGAACAGGCCTACGCCTTCGTCAAGCGCGAGATCATCACGATGCGTCTGCGGCCGAGCGAGGTGCTCAACGAAGCAGAATTGATGGCGTTGACGGGCATCGGCAGAACGCCGGTTCATCAGGCGCTGCACCGGCTGGTGCACGAAGGCATGCTCACCATCATGCCGAGAAAGGGCATCATGGTCCGGCCGGTGTCACTCGACGACGTGCTGGCGATCATCGACGTGCGGCTCGTCAACGAGAGCTACTGCGTCGAGCTGGCCGCGCGCCATGCGCAGCAACACGATTTCGACGCGATGCAGGCCCTGCTCGAACGCTCGGCGGTTTGCGTCGCCGCGCACGATATTGAAGGCATGATGGACATCGACCGCGAGTTTCATCTGGCGATTTCGGCGGCCTCGCGCAATCCGGTGCTGGCCGACATCCTGCGTGGCTTGCATGAACGCTCGCTGCGCTTCTGGTTCATTTCGCTGTCCGAGCCGCATCATCTGGAAGACGTCCACGAAGAACATCTGGAACTGTTTCGCCTGCTGCGCGAACGCGATGCCGAAGGCGCCCGCCAATCGGTGCAAAAGCATATCGAAGCGTTTCGCGCGACCTTGTTCAGCCGCATCTGATCGATCGCATTTCATCGTACGCAACCAATCGACCTCGACCGGTTTCAGCCGGTTCAACCGGATTCCCCCGACACCATGGCTACTGAATTCACGCCCTTCCCGCCGCTAGCCCAGCTTGCCGCCGACCTCGCCGCCGGCCGCACCACGAGCCGCGCGCTCGTCGAAACCGCGCTCGAACGGATCGCCGAGCCGGCCGGCCAGGGCGCCGCCGTCTTCATGCACGTCGACGCCGACAGCGCCCGGGCCGCCGCCGATGCGCACGACCGCCTGCGCGCCGCCGGCACGGTCCTGTCGCCGCTCGCCGGCATTCCGGTGTCGGTCAAAGACCTGTTCGATATCGAAGGCCAGCCGACTCGCGCGGGCTCCGTGGTGCTAGCCGACGCGCCCGCCGCCAAGGCGGACGCTGTCGCCGTCGCGCGACTGAAACGGGCGGGCGCGGTGATCGTCGGGCGCACCAACATGAGCGAATTCGCGTTTTCCGGACTCGGCCTGAATCCGCATTACGGGAACCCGCTGTCGCCGTATCGGCGCGGCGTGAAGGGCGACGAGCGGATTTCGGGCGGTTCGTCGTCGGGCGCGGCGGCGTCGGTCGCGGACGGCATGGCGGCCGTCGCGCTCGGCACCGACACCGGCGGCTCGATCCGCATCCCGGCGGCGCTGTGCGGCCTGACCGGCTTCAAGCCCACCGCCGACCGTATCCCCAAGCAGGGCGGCGTGCCGCTTTCTCCGACGCTCGACTCGTTCGGGCCGATCGGCGTCTCGGTCGCCTGCTGCGCGCTGGTCGATCGCATGCTGGCCGGGCTTGAGCCGCGCATTCCGTCGGCCCGGCCGCTCGAAGGCGTGCGCCTTGGCGTGCTGACCAATTTCGTGACCGACGGTGTCGAACCGGCAGTCGCCGCCGCAATCGACACGGCCCTCAAGCATCTGGAAGCGGCCGGCGCTATCGTTACGGAAGTGCGCTTCGCGCCGCTCGACCGTCTGCCTGAGATCAACCGCTTCGGCTTTTCCCCGATCGAAGCGTACGCGTGGCACCGTCCGCTGCTGGAAAAGCACCGCGAGCAGTACGACCCGCGCGTGCTGGTGCGTATTCTCAAGGGCCAACCCGCCAGCGCCGCCGACTATCTGGACCTGCTCGCCGAGCGCCAGGCCATGCTCGACGAAGCCGCGCGCACGCTGTGGCAACGCTTCGACGCGGTTGTCGCGCCGACCGTGCCGGTGCTGCCGCCGCGCGTGGCCGATCTGATTCACGATGACGACGCTTTCGGACGCACCAACGCATTGATCCTGCGCAATCCGAGCGCGTTCAACTTCCTCGACGCCTGCGCGCTCTCGCTGCCCTGCCATCTGCGCGGCGACGCGCCGGTGGGTCTGATGCTGGCGGGCGCGCCGCACGCCGACGACGCGTTGCTGGCCATCGGCCGCGGCGCCGAGGCGGTACTCAACGCGATTCGCTGACCAAGGACGCTCGGGGCGCCGAGCGGGCAACGAATGGGCATTGAGCGGGGCACTGAGCAGGGCACCGAGCGGGCATTCAGCCGGATTGCGACTTAAAAGCGCGATAAGCGCCAGGGCGGGGGTTCGCGCTAGAATCGCGGGCACCCGCCCTTTCCGTTTCCAGACAGCCACACGACCCATGAATAACGACAATGCGATGCTGCGCCGCGAGCGCTCCCTGCTGGTTCTGCTCGGCCTGATCTGCGTCGGCCTCGTCGCCGGCGCGCTCTATCTGCAATACGGCTTGCATGAAGATCCCTGCCCGCTGTGCATCATCCAGCGCTATTTCTTCCTGCTGATCGCGATTTTTGCGTTTCTCGGTGCGCGCTTCAACAGCTGGCGCGGCGTGCGGCTGCTGGAAGTGCTGGCGGCGCTGTCGGCTCTCGCCGGCATCGTGACCGCCGCGCGGCACGTGTATGTGCAGGCCAATCCGGGTTTTAGCTGCGGTTTCGACGCGCTGCAGCCGGTCGTCGACAGCTTGCCGCCCGCGCACTGGCTGCCCGGCGTCTTCAAGGTGGCGGGGCTCTGCGAAACGGCCTATCCGCCGATTCTGGGTCTGTCGCTGCCCACCTGGTCGCTGGTGGCTTTCGTCGTGGCCTTCGTGCCGTTGGCGCTGAGCCTCGTCAAGAATCGCCGCCGTTTCGACTGAACGCGCCCCGAGCCAGCTTTTTCGGCTGCTTAGGTTGACTTAACCGGCTTCGCGCCGGCCTTTGGACCGTTTTTTACGACGGCTCGAAGGCCGGCGTTTTCATGTCGGCTCTGGCCCCGTAGAGTCGGCAAAACCGCACCACCGGCGCCCCTGCAGGTACATACGCAGCGCCCTTCACGCCCCGTTCCGACCCACCCCGCCTGGTTTTCCCCCCATCCGCCCCGCCTCACGCAACTTCCCGGCGCGGCGCGAATCGTATCAATCACATGACCGCTTCCGAATAAGCTTCATGCGAGTTGGGAAATATTTTCGGGACAAGGTAATGCTATCTTCGGAACTGGATGGCGATCTACGTGCGCGAGGCCGGCTTTGGCGCGACCCCATGCGTAACGCGCGCCCGGTCCGCACTGTCTTTCGGATTCGCCATGACAACGCAAACCATCCGCTTTTATCACCAGGGGTCCGTCCGTGAGGTCGCGGGCGTCCCGGCGGCGCGCACCGTGCTTCAGCACCTGCGCGACGACTTGCATTGCACGGGCACCAAGGAAGGTTGCGCGGAAGGCGACTGCGGCGCCTGCACGGTCGTGATCGGCGAACTGGATGCGCACGGCAGCCTCGCGCTGAAAGCGGTCAACGCCTGCATACAGTTCCTGCCGACGCTGGACGGCAAAGCCCTGTTCACCGTCGAAGATCTGCGCACCGCCGACGGCGCCCTGCACCCCGTCCAGCAGGCCATGGTCGATTGCCACGGCTCCCAGTGCGGTTTCTGCACCCCCGGCTTCGTGATGTCGATGTGGGCGCTGTACGAAAACCAGCCGGCCGCCGCCGGCCTGCCCACACGTGACGAAATCAACGCCGCGCTGTCAGGCAATCTGTGCCGCTGCACCGGTTATCGCCCGATTGTCGACGCATCGCAGAAGATGTTCGACTATCCGCAATATCCCCGCGTGACGCTGGACCGCAAAGCGGTCGCCGACACGCTGCGTAAGATCCAGCGCCGTGACACCTTCGAATACAGCGCGCCCGATACGCGCGGCGCCGAATTCGGCTCGCCCGTCTTCCGTGCGCCGCTCACACTCGACGCGTTCGCCAGACTGCGCGCCGAACATCCGCAGGCGCGCCTGCTGGCCGGCAGCACCGACGTCGGTTTGTGGGTCACCAAGCAGTTCCGCGATCTCGGCGACATTCTGTATATCGGCAACGTCGCCGAATTGAAGACGATCGAACGCGATGCGCAGACGCTGACAATCGGCGCGGCGGTCACGCTCGAAGACGCCTACGCGGCGCTCGCCGTCGATTATCCGGAGCTCGCTGAGTTGTGGACGCGTTTCGCGTCGCTGCCGATCCGCAATGCCGGCACGCTCGGCGGCAATGTCGCGAACGGCTCGCCGATCGGCGATTCGATGCCCGCGCTGCTCGCGCTCGGCGCCGAAGTCGTGCTGCGCCACGGCGCCAAAACCCGCACGCTGACGCTCGACGCGTTCTACCTCGGCTATCAGAAAACCGCGCTCGCGGCCGGCGAATTCGTCGCGGCGCTGCGCGTGCCGCGTCCGGCTCGCGATCTGCGGTTCCGCACGTATAAAGTGTCGAAGCGCTACGATCAGGACATTTCCGCGGTGTGCGCCGCGTTTGCGCTGCACATCGGCGAAAACGGCCTGATCACGGATGCCCGCATCGCCTTCGGCGGCATGGCCGCGACCCCGAAACGCGCCGCGCAAACCGAAGCTGCGCTCACTGGCGCAACATGGAACGAAAGCACCGCGCGGCAAGCGATGAACGCACTCGTCGCCGATTACCAGCCGCTCACCGACATGCGCGCATCCAGCGCCTACCGGCTCAAGGTCGCGCGCAATCTGCTGTGGCGCTTCCACCTCGAAACACGCGATGAAGCGCCGCTCGCGCTCTGCGACGTGAATGCGTTCGCGTACGAATCCGGTGCGACGGACGGTGCCGTGGCCGTTGCAAAGGAGCCGTCGTGATGAACCGGACCGATGCTTTTGTCGAACCTGCCGCGAGGCACGCTGCCGCCCAGGAAAGCGAGACGGCAATCGGTGTGTCGCTGCCGCACGAATCCGCCACGCTGCATGTGAGCGGCGAGGCCATCTACACCGACGATCTTCCCGAATTGCAAGGCACACTGCACGCTGCGCTGGGACTCTCGCGGCACGCGCACGCGCGGATCGTGTCGCTCGATCTGGATGCCGTACGAAAAGCGCCTGGCGTCGTCGCGGTTCTGACTGCCGAAGATATCCCCGGCGAGAACAATTGCGGCCCGGTGCTGCACGACGATCCGATTCTCGCGGTGGACGAAGTGCTGTATCTAGGCCAACCGGTGTTCGCGGTGATCGCCGAGAGTCATGAACTCGCGCGCCGCGCCGCCGCGCTCGCCAAAAGCGACGACGTGGTGCGCTACGAAGCGCTCGAAGTCGTCCTCACGCCCGCCGAAGCGAAAGCCAACAAGCAGTTCGTCCTGCCGCCGCTACACCTGAAGCGGGGCGACCCGGAGGCGAAAATTGCCGCCGCGCCGCATCGGATCCGCGGCACGTTCGAGGTCGGCGGCCAGGAACAGTTTTATCTCGAAGGCCAGATCGCGTACGCCGTGCCGAAGGAAATGGACGGCATGCTGGTCTACAGTTCGACGCAGCATCCAAGCGAAATGCAGCAGGTGGTCGCGCATATGCTCGGTTGGCCGGCGCATAACGTCGTGTGCGAATGCCGGCGCATGGGCGGCGGCTTCGGCGGCAAGGAATCGCAATCGGCGCTGTTTGCGTGCGTGGCGTCGCTGGCTGCGAAACTGCTGCGCCGCCCGGTCAAACTACGCGCCGATCGCGACGACGATTTCATGATCACCGGCAAGCGGCACGATGCGGTCTACGAGTACGAAGCCGGCTTCGACGATAGCGGCCGGATTCTCGGCGCACGCGTGGAAATCGCGCTGAGAGCAGGCTATTCCGCCGACCTGTCGGGCGCAGTCGCAACGCGCGCCGTCTGTCACTTCGACAACGCGTACTACCTGTCCGACGTCGACATCGTCGCGCTGTGCTGCAAGACGAATACGCAGTCGAACACCGCGTTTCGCGGTTTCGGCGGCCCGCAAGGCGCACTGGTGATGGAAGTAATGCTCGACAGCATCGCGCGTCAATTGCATTGCGATCCGCTCGACGTGCGGCTCGCCAACTACTACGGGATCGGTGAACGTGATACGACGCCGTACGGACAACGCGTCGAAGACAACATCATCGCGCCGCTGACCGACGAGTTGCTGGAAACCAGCGACTACCGCGCGCGCCGCGAAGCGATCGCCGCGTTCAATGCGCAGAGCCCGGTGCTCAAACGCGGCCTTGCGTTCTCGCCGGTGAAGTTCGGCATCTCGTTCAACGTGCCGTTTCTGAATCAGGCCGGCGCACTGGTGCATGTGTACAAAGACGGTTCGGTGCTCGTCAATCACGGCGGCACCGAGATGGGCCAGGGGCTCAACACGAAGGTCGCGCAGGTTGTCGCGAATCAACTCGGGTTGCCGCTTTCGCGCGTGCGCGTCACGGCGGCCGATACGTCGAAAATCGCCAACACCTCGGCGACGGCGGCCTCTACCGGCAGCGACCTGAACGGCAAAGCCGCCGAAGCGGCGGCGCGGACCATTCGCAACCGGCTCGCGGAACTCGCCGCGAGGCAGTTGGGCGGCAACGCCGACGCGGTGGAATTCGCCAACGGAGAAGTGTCGGTGAACGGTGGTGCGATGCCGTTCGAACAACTGGTCGGCGCGGCGTATCTGGCGCGCGTGCAGTTGTGGTCGGACGGTTTCTACACGACGCCGAAAGTGCACTGGGACGCGCAAACGCTAACCGGTCACCCGTTTTATTATTTTGCATACGGAGCCGCGGTGTCGGAAGTCGTGATCGACACGTTGACCGGCGAATGGAAACTGGTGCGCGCGGACGTGCTGCACGACGCCGGCCAATCGATCAATCCGGCGATCGATATCGGCCAGGTGGAAGGCGGCTTCATTCAGGGCATGGGCTGGCTCACCACGGAAGAATTGTGGTGGAACCGCGATGGCCGCCTGATGACGCACGCGCCGTCGACGTACAAGATTCCCGCCGTGAGCGATACGCCGGCGGCGTTCAACGTGCAGCTCTATCGGAACCGCAACGCCGAGCCGACGGTGTTCCATTCGAAGGCCGTGGGGGAGCCGCCCCTGTTGCTGCCGTTCTCCGTATTCCTCGCGATTCGTGACGCGATTGCGGCCGCGGCGCCGGATGCGGACCATGCGCCGCCGTTGCGCGCACCGGCGACACCCGAAGCGATTCTCGACGCGCTGGACGCGTTGCAACCGCCGACGAGCGCAAACGATCAGGCAACCGGACAGTCGACGCAAGCGGCAAGCGCGTCCCCAACCACAACGATTTCAGCAATTTAAAGCCAGGGCCCGACGCGACACGAACGCGCCGCGCCACGCTCAACCGGCCGCACGGACACCCCGCGCGGCCCTGTATGGAGAACCGCCGGATGCAAGCCTGGCTACCTGACCTGCAACAACTGCTCGCGCACGGCGACGCCGCCGTGCTGGTAACGGTCGCGCGCGTCGAAGGGTCGGCGCCCCGCGAAGCCGGCACCAAGATGATCGTCACGCGCGAATCGGCCAAACATACGATCGGCGGCGGACACCTCGAATGGAAAGCCATCGAGACCGCCCGCCAGGTGCTGCGCGACGGCATGCGCTCGCCGCACGCACGCCGCCTCGAACGCTTCGCGCTTGGGCCGAGTCTCGGCCAATGCTGCGGCGGGGCGGTGATTCTCGCCTTCGAGCGCCTCGACATCGGCGATCTCGGCTGGATCACGTCGCTCGCAAAACGCGTGGCCGCGGGTCAATCGACGGTGCGTAGCGTATCATTCGGCCCCGCACCGGATGCGGTGATGCTGTCCGACCCCGAGCCGGGTGTCGATGCCGCCGACTGCCTGCTATGGGACGGCGCCGGTTTCGACGACAGCGGCGCGCTGCTCACCGAGACCATCGCGCCAGGCGACTTCCAGGTCGTGCTGTTCGGCGCCGGTCACGTGGGCGCGGCGCTGGTTCGCGTGCTGGCCACGCTGCCTTGCACCGTGCGCTGGGTCGACGAACGCGACGCGCAGTTCCCGCCGCTGGAAACGCTGCATGCGCCGAATGTGAAGATCGATCCGAACGACGCGCCCGACGAAGCGATCGACCAGGCCGCGCCGCACACGTACTTCATCGTGATGACGCACAACCATGCGCTCGATCTCGAGTTGGCCGAGCGCATTCTGCGGCGCGGCGATTTCGCGTTCTTCGGCATGATCGGCTCGCACACCAAGCGCAAGCAGTTCGAACATCGGCTGGCCGCGCGCGGCATCGACCCTGCGCAGATTGCGCGGATGAAGTGCCCGCTTGGCGTCGACGGTATCGTCGACAAGTCGCCGGAGATCATCGCGATCTCGGCGGCCGCCCAGGTATTGCAAGCCGTGGAGGCGAATGCGGGCGCGCATGCGGCGCAGACGGTCTGATTTGCAGCACAATCGACCTGCCGCCCGAACGCGATTGCATCCTGCCACGCATCCCGCATCCGGCGCGAACCGACTCCAACGAACTCCTGACCGACCATGAATACAACAACCGCTACCTCACTATCGCTCGTCGAGAAAACCGCTCGCGCACCGAAGGCCGAGCTGCACATCCATATCGAAGGCTCGCTCGAACCCGAGTTGATCTTCGCGCTCGCCGAGCGCAACGGCGTGAAGCTTGCGTACGACTCGATCGACGCCTTGCGCGCCGCGTACGCGTTCACCGATCTGCAATCGTTTCTCGACATCTACTATGCCGGCGCGAGCGTGCTGCTGCACGAGCAGGACTTCTACGACATGACGATGGCCTATGTCGAACGCTGCCTCGCCGACAACGTGATCCACAGCGAAATTTTCTTCGACCCGCAGACGCACACGGAGCGTGGCGTACCGATCGCAACGGCAGTGGCCGGCATCGAACGCGCGCTCGCCGACGCGGAAAAGCGCGGCATGACGAGCAAGCTGATTCTGTGCTTCCTGCGCCATCTATCGGAAGAAGATGCGCTCGCAACCTTTGAAGAAGCGCGGCCCTTGTTCGAGCAATACAAACACCGCCTGATCGGCGTGGGGCTCGATTCGTCGGAGCGCGGCCATCCGCCGTCGAAGTTCGAACGCGTGTTCGCCAAGGCGCGCGCGCTCGGTCTGAAACTGGTCGCACATGCGGGCGAAGAAGGGCCGCCCTCGTATATCTACGAAGCGCTCGATCTGCTGAACGTGGATCGCGTCGACCACGGCGTGCGCAGCATCGAAGATCCGGCGCTCGTCACGCGCCTCGCCGACACACGCGTCGCGCTGACCGTGTGCCCGTTGTCGAACCTCAAGCTCTGCGTGTTCGACGACATGACTCAACACACACTGAAGGTCCTGCTCGATCGCGGCGTCGCCGTCACGGTGAATTCCGACGATCCGGCTTATTTCGGCGGTTACGTGAACGCCAACTATTTCGCCATCATCGACGCGTTGAAGCTCAACGATGCCGAGGTCTACACGATCATCCGCAACAGCTTCGAAGCGTCGTTCGTCACGCCCGAGCAACGCAGCGAACTGATCGCGAAGCTCGACGCGCACTGGCACCCAGGCGGCCCGCACTGACGGGCCAATGAATAGCAGCCGGCGGCGGCACGGGTTCGTTTCAGAGCCAGACTAAAACCGTCGCCCGTGCTGCGTAGCTCCCCACAATACGGAGACGGTTTTTCTCATGACTCAATCGGCACCACCGGCACCACCGGCACCCTCGGCCCAACCCGCCCAATCAGCCTTCCGCGCACAACTGCTGACCTTCAATGGCGACCCCGCGCAATCGCCCAACGCAGCGGTCTTCAACGAAGACGGCTTGCTGATCGTCGAAGACGGCCATGTCGTCGCAGCAGGCGCGTATGCCGAGCTCGCGTCCCGACTCGCGCCGGGCACCCATGTGCAGGAGATGCGCGACAAGCTGATCGTGCCGGGTTTCATCGATACGCACATCCACTATCCGCAAACCGACATGATCGCGTCGCCGGCGCCCGGGCTCTTGCCCTGGCTCGACACCTACACGTTCCCGACGGAGCGCCGCTTTGCCGACCCGGCCTATGCACGCGACACGGCGAGCTTCTTCGTCGACGAACTGCTGGCTTGCGGCACGACCACCGCGCTCGTGTATTGCACGGTCCACAAGGACTCGGCCGACGCGCTCTTCACCGAAAGCGAAGCGCGCAATCTGCGCATGGTGGCCGGCAAAGTGCTGATGGACCGCAACTGCCCGGAATTCCTGCGCGATACCGCGCAATCGGGCTATGACGACAGCGCCGAGCTGATCGGCCGCTGGCACAACCGTGGCCGCCAGATGTACGCGCTCACGCCGCGTTTCGCGCCGACCTCGACCGAGGCGCAGCTCGAAGCGTGCGGCGTGCTGGCGGGCAAGCATCCGGACATCTTCATCCAGAGCCATGTGGCCGAAAACACCGACGAGGTGAAGTGGGTCGCCGATCTGTTCCCGGGACACCGCAGCTACCTGGACATCTACGATCACTACGGTCTGCTGCGCCGCCGCGCGGTGTACGGCCACTGCATCTACCTCGACGACGAAGACCGCAAGCGCATGGCGCAAACCGGCACGGTCGCCTCGCACTGCCCGACCTCGAACCTGTTCCTCGGCAGCGGCCTGTTCGACTTCGACAAAGCCGACGAAGCCGGCACGCCGATCGCGCTCGCCACGGACGTCGGCGGCGGCACCTCGTTCTCGATGCTGCAAACCATGAACGAGGCGCACAAGGTCGCGCGCCTGAGCGGCCATCATCTGACGGCTACGCGCATGTTCTATCTGGCCACCGCAGGGGCAGCGGAAGCACTCGATCTGGCCGACAAGGTCGGCACCTTGAAGCCGAAGTCGGAAGCCGACTTTGTCGTTCTCGATCCGCAAGCCACGCCGCTGCTCGCGCGCCGCACCGCACGCACGGAATCGCTCGAAGAACTGCTGTTCGCGTTCGCGCTGCTCGGCGACGACCGCGCGATCTACGAAACGTATGCGGCAGGCAAGCGTGTGCATCGTCGCGACGATGTGCGTCAGCATGCACCGCGCGCGGCGAAAATCGCAGCCTGATCGGATTGTTGGGCTGAGTCCCGACCCGATGCGGACAGTTGAATGAAAAACGGCGCTTCCTTCAAGAAGCGCCGTTTTTCATTTGCCCATGCGATGCGGGCTGATCAACGATGCGTACACACGTCGTGCAACGCATTCAGACGGCGCACCGGATCGGCGACGTAAGGATTCGATTCATCCCACGCGTAACCCGCCAGCACCGCGCTGATCATGCGGCGAATCGAAGGCGTCTGGTCCGGATAGAAAATGATGTCCTGCAATTCGCCCGTGTACCAGCGTTCGACGAAGGCGCGGAACGTATCGATCCCCTTGCGCAACGGCACGTCGTAAGCGGCCGACCAGTCGACCTGCTCGCCGTCCAGTTGCCGGTTCAAAGTCTGCACCGCGAGATGCGCGGAGCGCAGCGCGATCGTCACACCGGATGAAAACACCGGATCGAGGAATTCGCCCGCATTGCCGAGCAGGACATAGCCGGGCCCATGCAAACGCTCGACATTCGCCGCGTAGCCGCCGATATGACGCACCGGCATCAGGAACGGCGCGTTGCCGATCAGCGGCCCGAGTGTCGGCTCCTGCCGGATCAACGTACGCAGTTTCGCGTCGCGTTCAGCTTCCGGCACATCGAGGAAACTCGCTTCGGCCACGCAACCCACCGAAGAGCGGCCACCCGCCAACGGAATCATCCAGAACCACACGTCGCGGCGCTCCGGGTGCGTCGCCACGCAGATCTTGTTGCGGTCGGTCGCGCCGGCCGGAATGCCGTCCAGAACGTGCGAGAAGATCGCGGCGCGGGTCGGCATGCGCGTCGGTGCTTCGAGGTTCAGCAAGCGTGGCAGCACACGGCCGAAGCCGCTCGCGTCGAACACGAACTGCGCCTCCACTTCGTACGCGTTGTCCGCTTCGTCGATCACCTCGAGCAACGGCTTCTTGCCGCCCTCGCCTGCCGTGCCCGGATGCATCGCGCGGACCGTGTGGCCGAAGCGCACGTCGGCGCCCTGCTGGGCTGCGCAACGAATCAGAATATCGTCGAACACCGCGCGCTCGACCTGGTACGTGGTGCCCCAGCCGGCCGAATGCTTGTCGCGGAAGTCGAACGCCGACGACTGGCCGCGATGAACAAAATGCGCGCCGTTCTTGTACTGGAACCCGGCCTCGACCACTGCCTGCAGCATGCCCGCTTCTTCGAGGTAGGCCATGCTTTGCGGCAGCAGACTCTCGCCGATCGAGAACCGCGGGAAATGCTGGCGCTCCAGCACCAGCACCGAGCGTCCCGCCCGGCGCAAGAGCGCCGCGGCGACCGCACCTGCCGGACCTGCACCGATGATCGCGACATCGACGGTCACGCGCTTTGACGAATGTGTACTCAAAGTTGCCTCAATCGTTTGCTTGCTCTAGGCAGCGTTACGCTGCATCCTTACTTCTCGTTACAATTACGCTTCACAGCAAGAACACTCGCAGCAAGAACGCTATTTCGCCGGGGAGCCCAGCGTGTCGTCATCCGAAACATCCAGCGTGCCTTATGTGCCGGAAACCGCCTTCGGGATCTGGTTCCTGCGTACCTATACGTGGGAACACCATGTTCTGCGGGTCGCGATCAACGACCTCAAACGCCTGATCGACGCGCCCTTGCCGGTGGCGCCGGTTATCGTCGACGTCGGCTGTGGACAAGGCATTTCGTTCCGCCTGCTGGCTGACGCGTTCAAGCCGCGCCGCATTGTCGGCGTCGATTTTCACGAACCGTCGCTGACGCTTGCCGCCAATGCCGCCCACGCCTGCGGCGACAAGCTCGCCGACATCGACGTGCTGCACGGCGACTGCGCGCAATTGCCGTTGCCCGATGCCAGCGCCGACATCGTGTTCTGCCATCAAACCTTCCACCATCTGGTCGAGCAGGACCGCGCGCTCGCCGAGTTCCGCCGCGTGCTCAAACCGGGCGGCATCCTGCTGTTCGCCGAATCCACCGACGCGTACATCAAGTCGTGGGTGATCCGCTTGCTGTTCCGCCATCCCATGCACGTGCAGAAAAGCGCGGACGGGTACCTCGACATGATCCGCGCTGGCGGTTTTCGCTTCGAGCGGCGCAACGTCTCGCTGCCGTATCTCTGGTGGAGCCGCGCGAAAGACTTCGGCCTGCTCGAACGGATCGGCCTGTCCCATCCGCAACCTGGCAAGCGCCGTGAAACGCTGGTCAATGTCGCGGCGGTCAAGGCGGGTTGAATCTGTCTTGCGAGGGCGGCGGCGTCGCCATCGCCCTCGCAAACTTCACGACGTACTTATTTGCCGCGCAGCGTCACGACCTCACCCGTCAACGCCACGCCGGCGATCACCGCACCCGCACCACACGTGAACTCCGTCGCGCTCTCGCGCAATTCGTTCTTGTAGTTGCTCTTGATGTTGATCACCGCATTGCCGCCTTCCTTGCGCGCCCGTTCCTGCAACTCGATCACAGCCGAAAGGAAAACGTGCTGGCACGCTTCCAGGTCGCTCTTGCCGAAAGCGTTGGTCTTCTTGTTAGTGGCGAATTCACCCATCTTTTTCAGCACGCCCGGATGCGGCTGACCCGCGAAATACAGCGCAACGTCGCCACTGACCTTGCCCGGTTCGCTTTGCAGCGCCGGCGCGATCGGATAGTTGTCGACCGTATCGCGAGCAAAAGCCTGAGTGGCACTCAGCGTGGCGAGCGAAGCAAACAGCGCGGCAAACAGTACTTTGCGTTTCATCGAGACTCCTTGGTTGTTGTTGCTTTAGTGAGTTCCAGATTCGATTTGACCTAGTTCGCCTGCAGCACGACGAGCTGGCCGCTCACCGCGACCGCTGCCGCGCTCGGGCTCACCCCACAGGTGAAGTCGGTCGATGAGTCGGTCTTCGTGCTGTGAAAACGCGTCGACACGTCGATCACGGCGTTCGCGTTGCGTTCGTGAGCAGCCGCGCGCAGCTTCTGCACGGCTTCAGCCAGCGCTTCGTGACATGCGTCGTCCGGGCTCGATACCTTGCGCGCGATCCGCGCCGAAAAAGACACCTCTCCCAGATCAGCCGTCACCGGCGGGTGATTCTGCTGGCCGAAATAAACCGGCACACCGCCGCGCGACTGACCGGCCGCCGCCGCGAGCGGCACCGACTTCACGTCGGTCGCGCAGCCCGCCTGCGTCAGCACCACCACCGCAAGTGCTCCCAGTACAAAACGTTTTTTCATTGTTGTTGCCCTCGTTTTTTAAATGACGGCCGTTTCAACCGCCCTGCCACACTTCAAACATCAGGCTCGCGCAACTGCCGCCGAACCCGAATGAATTCGACATCGCCGTGCCGATGCGCGCGTCACGCGTCGCGCGCACCAGCGGCAACCCATCGACGGCGGGCTCCGGCGTCTCGATGCCCGCCGTCCCCGCGATGAAACCGTCGCGCATCATCAGCAACGTGTAGATCGCCTCATGCGCTCCGCATGCGCCGAGCGGATGTCCGGTCATGCCTTTGGTCGACGAGAACGCCGGCACTTCGCCGCCAAATACGTCGCGCAACGCCTGCAGTTCCTCGACATCGCCAAGCGGTGTCGACGGCGCGTGGGTGTTGATGTAGTCGGGCCGCCGGGCACCGCCATCCACTGCATCCAGTGCACCCGCGTCGCCCAGCGCGCCGCGCATCGCTCGCGCGATACCGGCCGCCCGTGGCGTAACCATGCCGGCACTATCCGTACAGTCGCCGAACCCGGTCAGCTCGGCGTAAATACGGGCACCGCGCGCCAACGCGTGATCCAGCGCCTCGAGCACCAGCACGCCGCCGCCCGACGCGATCACGAAGCCATCGCGGGCCGTGTCGTAAGGACGCGAAGCGCGCTGGGGCGTGTCGTTGAAACCGCGCGACAACGCGCCCATCGAATCGAACATCAGCGTCATGTTGTCGTGCAACGATTCGCTGCCACCGGCCAGCACGATCTGCTGGCGCCCGGTCTGAATCAGTTGCATTGCCTGACCGATGGCGAGCGCCGACGTCGTGCACGCCGACGACGGCGAATAACTCACGCCCTCCAGTCCAAACACCTGCGCGACATTGGCCGATGCGGTGCTGCTCATCGCATGCGGAACCGTGTACGGCGGCACTTTATCGACGCCACGGGCATTCGCAATCGACATCGCCACGTCGTAACTCGACATCGTGCCGACGCCCGAACCGATCACCGTACCGGCGCGCGGCGAACGCAACGCGGCGGGATCGAGCCCAGCGTCGTCGATCGCCTTTTTTGCGGCATGGCAGGCAAAACGTGCGGTGTCGCCCATGAAACGTTCGAGCTTGCGATCGAACGGCGGCTCCTGTGCGACCGACGCGACGGCTGCCACCTGCGAACCGAAACCGCGCTCACGCCACGCGTCGATCCGCTCGATACGCGAGCGGCCCGCGCGCAACGCGGCCGACACGCTGTCGAGCGTATTGCCGAGGCACGACACGATCCCCATGCCGGTAATGACCACGCGGTGCAGCGCCATGCTCATCGAACGCGCCTGAAAATCAGCGACGTATTGATGCCGCCAAACGCAAAGTTATTGCTCATCACATGTTCGGCGTCGATCTCACGGCCCGCGCCGACGATGTAATCGAGCGGCGCGCAGGCCGGATCGACGTTATCCAGGTTCAAGGTCGGCGCATACCAGTTGCGTTTCATCATCTCGATGGTCCACCACGCTTCCAGCGCACCGCACGCGCCGAGCGTATGGCCGACATAGCTCTTGAGCGAACTGATCGGCATGCGCGCGCCGAAGGTCTGCGCGGTCGCATGGCTTTCGGCAATGTCGCCACGGTCCGTGGACGTGCCGTGCGCATTCACATAGGCGATCGCTTGCGGCGCGAGTTGCGCATCCTTGAGCGCGAGCTGCATTGCGATCGCCATGGTTTCGGCGGTCGGCTGGGTCATGTGCGCGCCGTCCGAATTGCAGCCGAAGCCGACAATCTCCGCGTGAATGCGCGCGCCCCGCGCCACCGCGTGTTCGTATTCTTCGAGCACCAGCGTCGCTGCGCCTTCCCCGACCACAAGACCGTCGCGCGCGGCATCGAACGGACGCGGCGTGAGATGCGGCTCGTCGTTGCGCGTGCTGGTCGCGTACAAGGTATCGAACACCGCAACCGCCGGGCCCGAGAGTTCTTCCGCGCCGCCTGCCAGCATCAGCGTCTGCTTGCCGGTCTGGATCGCTTCATACGCATAGCCGATCGCCTGACTGCCCGACGCGCACGCGCACGAGGTCGGAATGATCCGCCCTTTCAGATCCCAGAACAGGCTGACGTTGACCGCGGCGGTATGCGGCATCATCTGCACGTAGCTGTTCGACGTGACGTCGCTCATCGAACCGGTTTCGAGCATCGTGCCGAACGCGCGAATCGGCTGCACCGAACCCGACGACGAACCATAGGCCACGCCCATGCGGCCGTCCCTGATGCTGAGGTCTGCGGCGAGGCCCGCGTCGGCGAGCGCCAGTTCGCTCGCACGCACCGAATACATCGAGACCGGTCCCATCGAGCGGGTTTTCTTGCGCGGATAATGCGCGGGCGCCGTGAAGCCCGGCAACGGACACGCGAGCCGAGTATGCAGCGACTGGAAATAATCCCACTCGGATATCCGGCGCACCGCGTTCACGCCGCTCTTCAGGCGCGCTTCGATCACGTCCCAGCTATCGCCGAACGCCGTGACGCCCCCCATGCCGGTAATGACGACGCGTTTCATCACACCATCCCACCATTGACGCCGATCACCTGACGCGTGACGTACGAGGCCGCATCCGACATCAGGAAGCTGACCACGGACGCGACTTCGGCAGGCTGGCCGACGCGGTTCATCGGCACCGTCTTCAACGCGTGCTCGAGCGGCATCTCGTCGAGCATGCCGGTTTCGATCAGGCCCGGCGCCACGCAATTGACGGTGATGTTGCGCGTCGCCAGTTCGACGGCAAGCGCCTTGCTCGCGCCGATCAGCCCGGCCTTCGCTGCGCTGTAGTTGACCTGGCCGCGGTTGCCCATCACGCCGGAGACCGACGCGATCGTGACGATGCGGCCGCCCTTCTTCGCCCGCACCATCGGCATGGTCAACGGATGGACCACGTTGTAGAACGAATCGAGACCGGTTTCGATCACGACGTCCCAGTCTTCTTCGGTGAGCGCGGGGAACGCAGCGTCGCGGGTCACGCCCGCGCTGCACACGATGCCGTAGTACGCGCCGTGTGCGGCAACATCCGCTTCGAGCACTTCGCGGCACACGGCGCGCTCACGCACGTCGAACTGCAGCACGCGCGCCGTGCCGCCTTGCGCGGCAATGCCCGTGGCGACTGCTTCAGCTTCGCTGCGGCCCGTGCGGCAATGCACGGACACCGCGAAACCGTCGGCGGCCAACTGATACGCAATCGCACGGCCAATGCCGCGGCTTGCGCCGGTAACGAGAACACGCCGGCTCATGAACTGAAACTCCCTTCGATGAATGACTGAAAATCGCGCGGCTGAAAAACCTTGATAACCGCCTCGGCGCAACACGCCTCACCGTGGTGGATCGTGCATTCGTAGGCGCCGTGGCCCTCTTCGCTGCGCAGCAATTCCGTTGCGCGGATCTGCAATCGGGCACCACCGGCGAACGACGGTTGCAAGGCCCGATAACTGCGCGAGCCAAGCAGCACGCCAGGACGCGCTGTACCGCCGCCGCGCATGGCCAGCAACGCGACGTGCGCCGCAATGGTCTGCGCCATCAATTCGATGCCGATCCATGCGGGCATCGCGCCGGCGGCGTCGGCATACCAGGCGTCGACGCGGACGGTCGCCCGCGCACTCACCGTGTCTTCGCCGAAAGTATCGACGCCGTCGAGCAGCAGCATCGTGCCGCGATGCGGGATGATCGCTTCGATCGGTTGCCGGATGAGGTCCTGAATGGAAAGCGTCTGGGTCATCGTGTGGTCAACGTCCGAGGATCAGGCTGACATTGCTGCCGCCAAACGCAAACGAATTACTCATCACGTACTGCGACCCCGCGCCGAGCGGCAGAAAACGTTCGGTTTCGACCAGGTCCAGCGCCGGCAAAGCGGGGTCCGCCTCGCCGTCCCACACATGACGCGGCAGCGGCACGGGCTGGGCCCGGTTGTCGCGCGCCAAAGTCAGCCACGCGAAGGCCAGCTCGGTGGCGCCCGCCGCGCCGAGTTGATGGCCGGTCAGCGGTTTGGTGCCGCTCGTCGCGACGCCTTCGGGAAAAACGCGCGCCATCAATTTCGCTTCCATGTCGTCGTTCTTGCGGGTAGCGGTGGCATGCAGATTCACATAACCGATCGCCGACGATGCGATGCCCGCGTCGGCCAACGCCGCGCGCAACGCGAGTTCGCCACCTACACCCTGCGGGTCCGGCGAGGAAATGTGATGGGCGTCGCTCGATTCGCCGACCCCCGCGAGCCGTACCTCCGCTTCATCGCGGCTCATCAGGAACACCGCGGCGCCTTCGCCGACATTGATCCCGCAGCGATTGCGGCTCATCGGATTGGTACGCATGGCGCTGGTCGATTCGAGCGATGCAAAGCCTTGCACCGTCAGCTCGCACAACGAATCCACACCGCCCACCACCACCGCATCGCAGAGCCGTAATTGCAGCAGCCGGCGCGCCGACGCAAAAGCCTTCGCGCTCGACGTGCAAGCGGTCGAGATCGTGAACGCCGGGCCCTGCACGCCTAGCGCGGCGGCGGCAAATGGCGCGACTGTGCCAATCTCCATCTGCCGGTAATTGAAGTTGGGGGGCAAATTGCCCGCTTGCGCCTGGTAGACGAACGCGGCTTCGGCCGCTTCGATCCCCGACGTGCTGGTGCCGAGCACCACGCCGATCCGATGCGCGCCGTAACGCTCGCGCGCCGCGGCGACTGCTGGCTCGATCTGCTGCAGCGCGGCCAGCAACAGGCGGTTGTTGCGGCAGTCGTAACGCGCGAGCGCGGCCGGCGGCGCCAGATCGAGCGGCGCGAGCACGCTGCCGACAAACGCTTCGCCAATGCCGGTGTGCGCGTTCGCCATACCGGGTGCATGAGCGGCGGCCAGCGCCGGGACGATTGCGTCGAGGCCGTTGCCGAGCGCATTGATCATGCCGAGCGCATGCAAATAAACTGATGGCGCCTTCATACGGCCCTCCTTGATTCCGATGGCATGCCGATCGGCGCGAGCAGCACCGACACCGCGATGCCGAGTGCGAGCGTGGCGCCGAAACTCTTCAGCGCGGGCATCGCGCTCATGCCGAGCATGCCGAACGACAACAACGTGGTGGCAGCCGAGAGCAGCACGCCCGTCCACACCGCGCCGAGATCGGCGTCCGCGCGCAAACAGCCTTCGCGCAGGAATACCGCATAGTTTGCGCCTACGCCGAGCACCAGCATCAGCGCGAGCCAATTGAAAAGATTGAGCGGCACGTGAACGTAACCGAACACCGCGAGCGTGACGCCGACAGCGAGCAACACCGGTAGCATCACGGCGATACCGCCGCTCAACCGGTCCCCCACGGAGACATCCTTCCGGGCGTACCGCAGAATCAACAAAACGAGCACGAGCGCCAGCGCGCCGCCGAGCCACCACCCGCTGTCCACGCGATACTCGCCGAACAGTTTCGACACGCTCGCTGCCTTGTCGACGAATACGACGCCGGAAACCGTCCGCGCGATGGCGATCAGCGCGGGTTCGTTCTGTGGCGTCACGCCTTGCGGAATCACAACGGCTGCATACGCTCGGGTAGCCGGATCGACCACGCCCAGCCATAGATGTTGGTACGGCCGTGACCACGAAGCGGCGAGCCACGTATCGACCGTGAGCAGCGGCTGCGGTTTGGCTTGCGCGGCAAGCCAGGCGTCGGCGACTTCGTCCTTGAACCCTGCCTGCAGCAGCAGTGCACGCAATGCCGCTGGATCGTTGAAGACGTGCTGTGCGAGCAATGCACGGTCTTCGTTTTGCTGTTTCGCTGAAGGCACGAACTGTGCCACCGACTGATAAGTGCCGACCCTGTTCGCAGTGCCGTTCAGTTCGTCGAGCTTCGCACCCAGCGCTTCGGCCCGTTGCAGCACGATCTCCGGCGTCTCGCCACGCACCACAAAAAACTGTGCGCTGTTATCGACGCCAACCGCCGCGCGTACCTTGTCTTCCTGCGCGACCAGCGAAGGATCGCGCTGGATCAGCAAATGGATATCGTCGTCACTCGTCAGACGTAGCCAGCCGGGAATCGCCACGATCAGCAGTAGAGCCGCGACGAACCATGCGCGCTTGCCGCCTATCGTCCGATGCCAAACCGTCAGCAGCCGCGCCGCGCCGGCAAACAGGCGTTGCGGGCTGCGTTTCGGCGGCCGCGTGAGCAGCGCGGGCAACAGGTACAGCACGGAGGCAAACGCCGTCGTAATCCCCACCATCGCGAAGCAGGCAATCTGCTTGAGCGCGGGAAACGGCACCCACATGAGAATCGCGTAGCCGAGCAGGCTGGTGGCAAGGGCGACCGTCAAGGCCGGGCGTACCGCGCGCGCACCGCGGCGCGAATCCCAATCACGACCCGCGCCAAGATAGACCACAAAATACTGGATCGAGTAATCGACCGCCTCGCCGATCAGGCTCGCGCCGAACACCAGCGTCAACAGATGCAATTGGCCGAACACCAGCATCGTCGCCGCGAGCGCGCAGACAATGCCGAGCGCTGTCGAGACAAAACCCAGCAGCAATAGCCGCGGCGAGCGGAACACCCACATCATCAACAGCGCAATCCCGCACAGCGACGCGATGCCGATCAGGTGCACCTCGCGCTCCGATGCGCTGCGCGCCGATTCCGCGTAAAACACCGCGCCGGTTCTCGCCACCGATACGTCGGGGAACGCCTGCTTCAACGTGCTTTCGCCTTGCGCGAGTGCGCTCAGCACGGCGCGCTGGGTCGTCGATTCGTAAGCCGAACCTGGCAGCGTGGCGACGATCAGCACACTCGTCGCGGCGCCGCGATGCGACACCAGCATGTTGTCTTCGAGTTCGAGATTCGACGTGGCAAGCGGCAAACCGCCGAGCCAGTGTTCGAGCCAGCCGAACGGATCGTCGGCGAGCGACGTGCTCAGCGCACCGCGCAACGGGCTGTAGATGCGCTGCGCGAGCGCGTCGCGCAAGCTCGCATTCGAAGCATTGCTCTGCGCGAGCGTCGTACGGTCGGCAGGTGTCAGCAGACCGAAACGATAAGGCAGATACAGCGCCGCGATCTGCGACAGATCGAACGGTGGCAATTCCGCCGTCACCGAGCCGAACGCCCCGCTCTTCTGTAACGACGCGCCGAGCTGCTTTGCGGCCGCCTTCGCATGCGCGTCGTCATTGCTGGTGACGAGAAAAACCGTGCGGTCGCCGAGCGCGCCTGCCAGCGTATCGACCGCCTTTTCGGCGACCGGATCCGCTTCGGTGGCAGGCAGCAATGCCAGCAGATTGGTCTGCAACGGCGAAGGTCCGGCGAAACGCCAGCCGCAGTACAGCGCCGCGGCAAGCGCGAGCAACAGCCAGGCGGCGCGGATGCCCCATGCCTGTTTCGCGGACCGCTGGCGCAGCACCTGCATTACGGCGCTCCGAACAGGCTGCGTTCAGCCAGCGTCGGCTCGCTTACCGCCGCGCTTTTTGCAAACTCGAGCTTCGTGACGTCGCCGTTCGCGAGCGTGATGCGCAGACTTTGCAGATAGTCACCGCCGTTCATCTGCAAGCCTTTGATCGACTGCGCAATCTGCGGCTGGTTCGGCGTGAGTTGCATGCGCCACTGCGCGGCGCTGCCTTCGGCCTGCACGTCGAATTGCGAATACAGCGCCGAAAGATCGCCGCCGAGCATCGCGCGCATCATCTTCGAGACCTGAGCGACGCCGCGCGTGCCCTGGGCACTGCGGGCCGTTACGCGCTGACCGTTGGCGTTGAGTTCGGTCACGCCCGCGTCGGTGATCACGTAGGTGGCCTTGTATGGCGTCTCTATCTGCCAGATCACGCCACGCTCGCGGAAGAACAGCAGCGAGCCCGTGCTGACGAGCGGTTGCTTCATCGCGGCGAGCGTCTGCGTCTGCGTGAATTGCGCGCGCACGCCTTTCGCTTGTGCAAGATGGGAGGCGATTTGCGAAACCAGCGCCGGGTTACCGGCGGCCTGCGTTGCTTCTGCCGCGACCGCTACTGCCGGCCAGGCTGTCAAGCCCGATACGCCAGCCAGGGTCAACGTGCCCAGCACTAGCCCTGCGGCCGTGCCCGTCACCCTGCTGCGCAAGTTCATCGTCCCCATACGCGCTCCAGCTTTTCGAACACGACCGGCGGCGACACGAACTGCAACTCCTGGGTCGCGGCGTCGACCGCGACCTGGATCGTGTAACCCTTCGTCAGCCGCGTACCGGATGCACAATCGACGATCTCATAGCCTATTTTCAGGCGGTTTTCGTGTTCGAGCAGTTGTGTGCGTACTTCGATCGCCTGGCCATAGGTGGCCGGGCGCACATACTTCAGATGCGCCTCCACGATGGGCCACAGGTAGCCCGAAGCCTGCATCTCGCGGTAGTCGTAGTCGAACGTGCGTAACAGCGCCGCGCGGCCAATCTCGAAGTACTTCAGATAGTGGCCATGCCAGCACACGTTCATCGCATCGACGTCGTGAAACGGCACTTCGACCGTCGCGCTGGCTGTCAGCACCTTAGGGGAGCCGGTCATGCGTTCGAGCCTCCGCGATAGTCGTGCAGCAAATCGCATGCGGCGATGCGCGCGGTCAGCGCGCGCAGATCGCTCTCCAGCGCGCGGTCTTCGTCGACGAACGGCGAGTGCGCCGTCACGCTGTCGATAAAGCTTTGCAGCGGTGCGGGAATCGGCGTACCGCTGTCGATCTTCAGGCGCAGACGGGCCGCTTGCACCGTTGCGAGCGTGTGCGCGGCAGCAACCTGCTCGGTCAACTCCAGTACGCGCAAACAGTCGCGCGCGGCGATCGTGCCCATGCTGACCTTGTCCTGATTGTGCGCCTCGGTCGAACGCGAGAATACGCTCGCGGGCATCGTATTCTTCAACGCTTCGGCGGTCCATGCGGACGAGGAAATCTGCACGGCCTTGAAACCGTGATTGATCGCGGCGCGCGCAGGGGCTGCGCCCGACAGATTGCGCGGCAAGCCGTTATTGAAATTCACGTCGACCAGCAGCGCGAGTTGCCGATCCATCAGATCGGCAAGATTGGCGACCGCGACTTTCAGCGAGTCCATCGCGAACGCGATATGGCCGCCGTAGAAGTTGCCGCCGTGCAGCACGCGCTCGTTGTCGGGATCGATCAACGGGTTGTCGTTCGCGCTGTTCAGTTCGTTCTCGACATCGCGGCGCACCCACGACAACGCATCGCGCGCGACGCCGATCACATGCGGCGCACAGCGAATCGAGTAGCGGTCTTGCAGACGATGCCCCGGCGTATCGTCGCGCCCGCTCAGATCGCTGCGAATCCACGCGGCGGCTTCGGCCTGGCCTACGTGCGGCTTCACCTCGAACAGCGTTGCGTCAAAATGCGCGGCACGGCCGTCGAGCGCCACGGTTGAGAGCGCCGTGAGACGCGCGCTCAGGCGCGTCAGATGATCCGCACGTGCGAAGGCGAGACACGCGAGGCCCGTCATCACCGCGGTGCCGTTCATCAGCGCGAGACCTTCCTTCGGCGCGAGCGTCAACGGTGTATGACCGAGTTCGGTCCATACCTCGCGGACATCGCGCAACGCGCCCTCGAACATCACGTCGCGCTCGCCAGCAAGCGCGGCGGCCACATACGAGAGCGGCGTCAGATCGCCGCTTGCGCCAACCGACCCTTCGGACGGAATACGCGGCAGCACGCGATGATTGATCAGGTCGGCGAGACGCTCGAGCAACACGGGACGCACGCCCGAAAAACCGTACGCGAGCGAATTCAGACGCGCGGCGATCACCGCGAGCGTTTGCGCATCGTCGAGATACTGACCCATTCCGCAGCCGTGGTAACGCGTCAGTTGCAGCGGCAAGGCCTCGACGAGTTCCATCGGCACGTCGACCACGCATGCATCGCCATAGCCGGTGTTGACGCCGTACACGGTCGCGCCGGCTGCCAGATGCCGGCGCAGAAAATCCGCGCCGCGCTGAATGCGTGCGCGCCACGCCGGATCGGCGCTCAATGCAACTGGCAGGCGGTGCTGGGCAATCGCGACGACCTCTTCGATCGTCAGCTTGCGCCCGCCGATCGTCACCGCCGCCATGTTTGCGCGGGCGTTCTCATTCGCGCTGGCATTCGGCGCGTCGATCAGATCATGTTCGGCCATGTGTGCCTCGCTTGGGGCTGGCCCAGAAATCGAAGAAATTGAACCATTGATAAGGTGCCTTACGGCAATAGTGTTCGAGGCGCGCCGCGTAACGCTGCGCCCACGCCGCAAGATGCTGCGTGCGCTCACGGCGCGGCAACTCGATACGCTCGGCAAACGGTTCGAAATACAGACGGTAGCCGTCACGTTCTTTCAGGCAGAAGAACAGATAGACCGGGCAGCCCAGCGCATGCGCCAGCACGTAAGGGCCTTGCGCGAACGGAGCGGTCGAGCCGAGAAATTGCGCATCGACTGTGCGGCCCGCTTCATGAGCGGGCACGCGATCGCCGACGATCACCAGCAACTCGCCCGAGTCGACGCGCTCCTGCATCATCATGGCGGTCTCGGGACCGAAATCGCTCACTTCGAGCAGATGCCGCGCGAACTGGCTATTCGCCGACGCCAGCACGCTATTGAAGCGCCGCGCGTGTTCGGTGTAGACCACGGCGGTGACTTTCGCGTAGGCGCCTTGCGCGGCGAGCGCGCGAGTCATTTCCAGATTGCCGAGATGCGCACCGATCACGAGCGCACCCTTGCCACTCGCGACCAGGGCTTCGAATGCCGACGGATCTTCGAATTTGACGTCGCCGTTATTGACACGGCCCGACCATGCCGCCAGCTTGTCGAAGCCTGATTGCGCGAACGCCAGCATATGGCGATAGGCGGACAGCCAACCCGGACGCGGCGTATCGCCGTGCGGCGCGGTTTGACTGAGATGCGTGAAGTAATTGCTCGACGCCTCGCGCGCGGCACGGCCCGTGAGCAGAAAATACGCGACGATCGGATGCAGCCAGAGCGCGGTGAAACGGCGGCCGAACAGCTTGCAACTGAGCGCGAGCAAGGACATGCCCAGGTGGCTGCCGCGTTCGGCGATGCGCCACCAGTCTTGCTGATTCTGTTCGCGCGACCCGGCCGGCTTGCCCGGTTCACCCGGCTGATCCGGCTCACTTGCAACAGCCGCGCGGCGTGGCATCACCTTGTGCGCGAGCAGCATCGGCAGACGCCACAGCATGCCGAACACGAGCCGCGTATGACTGCGGCTGATACGCACGTTGTCCCACAGCACATCGAAATGCGAGACGCCGTCGCTTGCATAGGTGACGCGCGTCGGGATCGAGCGGAAGGCCGCGCGCCGCCAGTAGAGACGCACGAGAATTTCGATGTCGAAGTCCATGCGGGTCGGCAGTTGCACGCTGTCGATCAGCTCGCAGGCCAGCGCCAGCGGATAAAGGCGAAAGCCGCACATCGAATCGCGAATCGTCAGCGAGAGCGTTTCGATCCACACCCATACGTGCGTCAGATAACGGCCGTACAGGCGTGCTTTCGGCACGCTCTCGTCATAGACCGGGCGACCGAGGATCACCGCGCCCGGTTCCGCACGCGCCGCTTCGATGAAGCGTGGCACATCCGTCGCATCGTGCTGACCGTCGGCATCGATCTGCAGCGCATGCGTGTAAGCCGCGGCGCGCGCGGCACGCAGCCCCGCCATCACCGCCGCACCCTTGCCGCCGTTGACCGGCAAACGCAGCAGCGTGAGCTGCCCCGCGTATTGTTGCGCGAGTGCGGCAAGCACCTGCTGGGTCGCCTCATCGCTGCCATCGTCGACAACAAAGATCGGCAAGCCGTGCACCGCGAGGTGAGCCACGGTCGCGCCGATCGCGTCCTTGTGGTTGTAGATCGGAATCACGATGCATGCAGCGATGCTCATCATGCAGGCTCCCGATACACGATCACGCCGGACGCGCATTCACGCCCGCTCAAGCGGTAGCTGAACTGCACGCGTCCACGTGCTGCGTCGTGCGCGAGCGTGAGATTCAGCACCGCGCCCGGGGGCACCGGCGCCATGAACTTGAGCCGGTCGATCGATGCCGGCGCGCTCACGGCCGGCACATGCTCGGCAGCCAGATGCACGGCCCAGTGCACCTGAACGACACCCGGCAGAATCGGCAAACCGGGGAAATGGCCGGCGAAATGCACGAGCGTGGGCGGCACCCGCAGTTCGTAGTGCAAGGTATCGGCGCTGCGGGCTTCGGCAAGCATTTCCATGCCGTCCGCGCGCGGCGCGAACGCCGCAGCGAGCGCCGCCACCGGCAGTTTGCCGCGCGCGTCGAACGGCAAGGCGAGGCGAAAACGCCAATGACGCGGCAGCACCACCACATCGAAATACGCAGCGAGATGCCGACGCAAGATCTTCGCGAATTGCACACGGCCTTCGGTGCGCAATGCTTCGCTGCCGGCTTCAGTGAGCGCCACCACGGCGCCGACGCGCTCGCGCGAGGCACCGTCCAGCGGCACGATCGCCGCTTGCGCGACATACGGATGCAGTGCGAGACGCGCTTCAAGTTCCGGCAGAGACACGCGCTTGCCGTCCAGCTTGAGCACACGATCGAGCCGGCCCTGCAGGCGGAAGCGGCCGTCGGCGTCGAAGGCGATCTTGTCGTCCGTACGATGCCAGCCGGCGTGATCGAGATGCGGCGAGCGAACGTTCAGCGCACCGTCTTCGTCGCAGCGCACTTCGATACCGCACACCGGTTGCCATGCATCGGTCTGATCCTGACGACGCCACGCGATGCCGCCGGTCTCCGTACTGCCGTAGATTTCGAGCGGCGCGGCGCCGTAGGCAGCCGCATATTCCTGCGCGGCTTCCAGGGCAAGCGGGCCACCTGAAGAAAAGAATGCACGCGGTGCCGGCGTCAACGCGGCAAAGCCTGGCAACGCGGGCCAACGCGACAATTGAGCGGGCGTGGAGACGACCACCGTCGCCCCACACTGCCCGATCTGCGCCTGCAAATGCATTGGCTCGATGCTGATCGCGCGCTCAAACGCGCGGCCCGCTGCGAGCGGCCACATGATGCGAAACAGCAGCCCGTAGATGTGATGATGCGGCACGCTCGCAAGCATCGTCGCATTGCCGACCAGCATGCCCCACTGCTTTTCGAGCGTGTGGACTTCGGCATTGAATTGCGCGAGTGACTTGCGGATCGGTTTGGGAGTACCGCTGCTGCCGGAGGTATAGAGCGTCAACGGGGCGTGCGGATCGATCGTATACACGGCCGGCCCGGGTACCGCATCGGTGTCCTGCATATGATGCGGCAGGTCCGCATCGGTCAGCACGGCGTCGTACGCGTCGGCGAGATCGGCGAGATAACCCGGTGTCGCATTGGCTGGAATCACCGGCTCCTTGCCGCACGCGAACAACGCAAACAGCGCGCAGGAAAAATCGAAAGGATCGTCGATACACAGCGCGTAGCGTTGCGCGTCTTGCGCCTGCAGTGACGCGACCAGCGCTGAAACGCGCGCGCGAAACGCAGCACGGTCGAGCACCGTGGCGCCGTCGCGGCATACCGGTGCATTCGCGACGGAGGCCTCAAGAGCCGCCGACAACAAATCATGCAACGCAATCATGCCGCCTCCGAACGCGCGGCTCGCGGCAGCACCACCAGATAACGCCAGATAATCTCGGCTACCAGCAGCACGCCGATCAATCCGTAGGCGATTGCGCCGTTATAGAGCGACCAGTTCGCACGGCTCCAGTACAGCGCCGTATAAGCGGAGAACGCGCCGTTCAGCGCGAAGAAAGCACACCACACCTGGGTCACGCGCCGCGTATGGCGCACGGCGCCTGGCAACAGGTTCGGATTGCCCAGCCGCGCGAATTTTTCGATCATCGACGGCCCGCGCACCAGCGTCGCGCCGAACGCGATCAGCAGGCCCAGATTGACGAGCGACGGATAGAGGCGCAACAGCAGTTCGCTGTTGGTGAGTACGATCGCCGCCGAGGCGCAGCTCAGCAAGCCGACCACGGTCCAATCTATCGAGGAAAGCCGGCGCAACGAGGTCGCGACCGGACCGCTGCCGGCCCAGCGCTGCAGCCACAGAATCGCAAACAGCATGCAGCCGACGTAGCGCGGCGTGTCCCAGCGCCAGGCGCACAGAATCAGCGCGGGGTATGCGAGTTTCAACAGAACCGGGAGCACCGCTTTGGCCCAGTGCCGCTGGGTGCCGGACGATGCCTCGAGAGGCTCGCTCGTCGCCGCTTGCATTCGCGAGCGCACGGCTGGCATCAACCCTGTGCCGCCAGCAGCGACTCGACTGCAACGATCACGTCGCCGACCGTGCGTACCGACTTGAACTCTTCCGGCTTGATGCGGCGGCCCGTCATTTCCTGCAGTTTGATCGCAAGGTCCACGGCGTCGATGCTGTCGAGATCGAGTTCTTCGAAGAGGTGCGCCTCGGGCGTCACGCGCTCCGGCTCGATCGCGAAGTTCTCTTTGAAGATGGCGCGGATGCGTTCAAGAATCTCTGCCTCGGACACGATTAATCCCCTTTTTTCGTGGTTTCGTTCACAGCGTCGACTGTTTCGCGTTGACTCGCGACCAGCGCGGCCAGCGTGCTGATCGAGCGGAAGTGTTCGCGGGTGCGTTCGTCGTTCGCTGCGATGGTCAGTTGGTATTGTTTGCGCAGCACGATGCCGATTTCGAGCGCGTCGATCGAATCGAGACCGATGCCGTCGGTATCGAACAACGGCGCATCGTCGTCGATATCGGCCGGGCTCAGGTCCTCCAGATCGAGGGCTTCGATCAGGAGCTGTTTAATTTCCAGTTTTAAAGAATCCATAATCGAACAGGTGCTGGGTGATATGTGCTTCGATGGCGCTGGTTACGCTGCGCGCCGCGAGAGACGGTGAGGTGTCATGGTCCGCAAGTTGCTCGACGCCGAACGGCTCGAGCACGTTCACGCGTATCCGGAACGCGCGCGCCGGCACGTCGTACCAGCGCATCTGCTTGGTGAATGCCGGCGGATCGCAATCCATCAGAACCGGCACGATCGGCGCACCGACCTTCAACGCCATGTGCGCGAAACCGCGTGAAAACGCGTGCAGCCGGTTCGGCGCCGGGCTGCGCGTGCCTTCGGGAAAAATGATCATCGTGTAGCCTGCTGCGAGCTGCCGCGCGCCGGCTTCGACGAGTTCCGAGGGATCGGCATTGCTCACATACTCCGCCGAACGGACGATTCCCCAGAAACACGGGTTGCCCCAGTGCGCGTTTTTCACCACGCAACAGGCCCGCGGCGTGAGCGACAGCAGCACCATCACGTCGAGGTAGGTCGGGTGGTTCGCGACTACGATTGCCGGAGCGCCCGCGCGCAATGCCTGCGCGCCCGACACCTCGAGCTCCATCACGCCGATGCACCGCAATACCGCGACCAGTGCGCGGAAGAACCAGTGGATCACCGTTGTCACTGCAAGCTGGCGCGAGGCCCGGTGCGGCCATAGCCACGCGAGCGGGAACACCAGCACCGAAAACAGCAGGCCGCAGACGCCAAACACGACGAAGGCCATGCCTGTCGCGCAGAACCGCCAAACATAATCAAGCCGCCTGTTCATGCCACCTCCAATGCCAGGTGGCGCCGGCGCCTTGCCAGACGACAGGCTTGCCGGTTTCCAGACAGTGCAGCAGCGCCTGGCTCTGGGTCGCGAAACTTTCCTCCGCGCCTGCTTCGCTTGCGGGGTTTGCCAGTTGCACGGTCTCTGCAGCCTCGCCAGCCGCCCGCTCACCCGCGCCGGACAACGTGCAGGCCAACTGCCCCGCCGCCGCTTCGCCGTTCAGCAGGATCGCGACCGCGCCGCCCTGCACTTCGTCTTCAATCGTGCCGTATGCCGGATCGGCGGGCTCGTCGGCGTATACCAGCAGCACCGGCGAGCCGGGTTGCGTTGCGTACTGCGCATACGCTTCCAGCAGCGCATAACCGAGCGTCTGAGCGCCAGCCGAAATCGCGCTGGCGGCGGAGCGATCGTCGCGCGCGATACCGAACACGCCGGTCATGGCGTTCAGCACCGACAGACTGAAGGCGGTCGGCGAGACCGGTTCGCCGGCGCTGATCTGGCGCAGAATGTCCGTTGTGCGCCGCAATTCGCCGTGGCGTGAAGCAAACACGACCCGCGCCTCGTCTTGCGCCACGCAATCGTGTGCAACCTTCAGGGCAGCCTTGGACAGTGTGCTCAGACGACGCCGCACAATCGGCTCGATAAAGCCGATATCGGGTGCGACAGAAGCGGCAGCAGGCCAGCTAGACCAGCGAGCGACCGGAATGGTCCAGTGCAGATCGGGCATATCGGTGTTCGCGCGTAAAAGCGATGAGGGCTGAGGGCCACTGACGGAATATGCAACCGTCACAGCGTGTGCGCGCCGCGCGGAACCACAATCTCCAGCCGGGGGTCAATCCAATCTTGTTATATGGGTTCAGCGATTTAACGGCACGTGGCCCCGATTATTTAGGTGCCTTTTGACAATTAATCTGCGGATTGGCTCAGGCGCCCTACGGTCGGCGGAATCATACTGAATATTGTGGATTAAATCAGCCACAAAAGACGTATCTATCTGTATCCGTGTCGCAGGTGCGACGGATCGCTGGACAAACTCATGGAGGCAAGCCTGGCGGCCCTTGCACAACCGGCCACCGGCCCGCAAAGCCACTTGCCGCGAGCTTCGCAGACCGGCTCGCGGTGAGCGGTCTCGATCGGCACAACACCAATAGATGTCGAAACTTTCAACTAACTTTCGAAAATTCGTGTTTCGTTTCGGAACACTTCAATGCCTCAGCGCAATCGGTCAATCATACTCACGACTTACGAATGCTTACCGTGCAGCCATTTTTGCAAGGTCGTGCCTATTGCTATCGGCTTTCGCCCGATCAGACACGCGCGGGCTTACAAAGCAAACGGCCCGGCGGGAACAACCTGCCGGGCCGTTTTTTCTACTGCGTCGCAATCCAGGCCGTTCGATGTATCGACCCGTCGCTTGCGCTTACTGCACGACCTTCGCGCCCGATGCCGCTGCCGGTGCTGCCGCCGGTGAGGCGCTCGTCGTAGCGGCCTCGTTCGAGATCCCGCCATTCTTGTCGACGGGAATCTTCACCGTACGGACCACCCCATTGCCGAGCGGGAAATCGGCCAGCGCGCTGCGCGCCAGATAAGGCATAGCTCTTACCAGCGACGACTCGTCGTCGGAGCTACGCGCCGTCACGTTATAGACCTCCTTGCCGCTAGCACGCTCAGTGATCCGCACGCCGAGCAGATGCGTGAAAATCGGGTAGCTCTGGTTCACGTATGCCGTCGGATACGGTCCCCATGGACCCCACGGGCCCCACGGATCGAACGGCCGGCCCCAGTACGGCGACGGCCACGGGCTGTAATACACCGGCTGGGCGACTGTCACCATGTCCGAACGAATCCCATACGACAGCCCCACCAGGTAGCGCGCCGCTGAAGCGTCGACCTGACGGAATGCGTGCGTGGCGAGTTCGTTGCCGACGATACGTTCGTAAGTAGTGAGTTCGAGGTTGCTCTTCTGATCCGCCGGCCGCGTGAAGGCATACGTACGGGTGGCGTCGCTGCCGCTCCAGTCGGAAAACGCCGTGACCTGGGAGGTCACGTAGCTCGTGCAGCCGGATAGCAGCACCGTCAGCGCGCCCAGCAGCAGCGCGGCATGGCGGGTCCATCGATTGGTTTTCATGGTCTACCTCGTGTTGCCTGTTATTGCCAGTCCTTGCCAGTCCTGATCGGGTTCGTTGGCGCGCAGCCGTTGCCGCGCGGGCGTCCGATAATACGCTGACCTGGCGATTCGGTAAAAAGTTCGAGCCGCACGATCGGCCGAGCCTTTGTACAATGGCTCGACAAGCCCGGCTCGCGCGCCATGAGCACGCGTGACGGCTCGAGTCCCATCACTACAGAACGCCATGGCCGATACCGCAACGCCCAATGTGATTCGCCGCGCCGACTACGCGCCGCCCGCCTTCCTGATCGACACCGTCGCGCTGGAGTTCGATCTGGTCCCCGAACGCACCGTCGTCAGGAACACGATGCGGGTGCGCCGCAACCCGGACGCGTCCCGCGCTTCGAATCTCGAACTGATGGGCGAACAACTCGAGTTCGTCAGCGCCGAGATGAACGGCGCCGCGTTTGCCAACGCGCATGCGCACGAGCACGGCCTCACGCTCGAGAACGTGCCGGATAACTTCGAACTCACGCTCACCAGCATCTGCAATCCGGCGGAAAACACCACGCTGTCGGGCCTGTATGTGTCGGGCGGCAACTTCTTCACGCAGTGCGAGGCCGAGGGTTTTCGCCGCATCACCTATTTCCTCGACCGCCCCGACGTGATGGCGACCTTCACGGTCACGCTGCGCGCCAGCAAGGCCGACTATCCGGTGCTGCTGTCGAACGGCAATCTGCTCGAAGAAGGCGATCTGCCGGACGGCCGCCATTTCGCCCGCTGGGAAGACCCGTTCAGGAAGCCGAGTTATCTATTCGCGCTGGTCGCGGGCAAGCTGGTCGCGCTCGAAGAACGTGTGACGAGCGGCTCGGGCAAGGAAAAGCTGCTGCAGGTGTGGGTCGAACCGCACGATCTGGACAAGACGCGTCACGCCATGGATTCGCTGATCAACTCGATCCGCTGGGACGAGCAGCGTTTCGGGCTGGAACTGGATCTGGACCGCTTCATGATCGTCGCGGTGAGCGACTTCAACATGGGCGCAATGGAGAACAAAGGGCTCAACATCTTCAACACGAAGTACGTGCTGGCGAACCCCGAAACGGCAACCGACACCGACTTCGCGAACATCGAGGCGGTGGTCGGTCACGAGTACTTCCACAACTGGACCGGCAACCGCGTGACGTGCCGCGACTGGTTCCAGTTGAGCCTGAAAGAAGGCCTGACGGTGTTCCGCGATCAGGAATTCTCGGCTGACATGGCAGGCGGCGCGACCGATGAAGCCGCACGCGCCACCAAACGCATCGAAGACGTGCGCGTGCTGCGCCAGATGCAGTTTGCAGAAGACGCGGGTCCGATGGCGCACCCGGTGCGCCCGGAAAGCTACGTCGAGATCAACAATTTCTACACGATGACGGTCTACGAAAAAGGCTCCGAAGTCGTGCGGATGTATCAGACGCTGTTCGGCCGCGACGGCTTCCGCAAGGGCATGGACCTGTACTTCAAGCGTCATGACGGCCAGGCGGTAACGTGCGACGATTTCCGTCACGCGCTCGCCGACGCGAACGGCCGCGATCTCGCGCAATTCGAGCGCTGGTACAGCCAGGCCGGCACGCCGCGCGTCTCGGTTCGCACCCGGTACGACGCCGCGCAACAGCGCTACAGCGTGACGCTCACGCAATCTTATGGCGACGCAGCGCCGGCCGCGCGTGAAACACAAAAGGGGCCGTTGCTGATTCCGTTCGCGATCGGTTTGATCGGCAACGACGGCCACGACCTGCCGCTGCAACTGGAAGGCGAAAGCAAAGCTTCGGACGCCACCACGCGCGTACTGGAATTCACGCAGACCGAGCAGACCTTCACGTTCGTCAACGTCGCGCAGGAACCGCTGCCCTCGTTGCTGCGCAATTTCTCGGCGCCGGTGATTGTCGAATACGACTATTCAGCCGAACAGCTCGCGTTCCTGCTCGCACACGACAGCGATCCGTTCAACCGCTGGGAAGCCGGCCAGCGGCTCGCCACCCGCGAGTTGCTGACGCTCGCCGGGCGCGCCGCCACCGGCGTGCCCCTGCAACTCGACGACTCGGTTGTCGACGCGTTCGCCCGTGTGCTGACCGACGAAACGCTCTCGCCCGCTTTCCGCGAGCTGGCGTTGATGCTGCCGTCGGAAGCCTATCTGGCTGAGCAGATGGCCGAATCGAACCCGGCTGCCGTGCACGCCGCGCGGCAATTCGTGCGCAAGCGCCTCGCGAATGCGCTCAGGAAAGACTGGCTTGCGCTGTACGACAAGCACCGCACGCCGGGCGCGTACGAAGCCACGCCGGAGGCTTCCGGTCATCGCGCGCTGAAGAATCTTGCCTTGTCGTATCTGGCGGAACTGGACGATCCGGCTGAAGCCGTGCGTCTCGCGTCCGCGCAATACGACACCGCCAACAACATGACCGACCGCTCTGCGGCGCTGTCCGCGTTGCTCAATGCATCGGCCGCGAATGGCGGCAGCGTTCAGGCGCAGGAAGCGCTGGACGACTTCTACCGGCGCTTCGAAAAGGAGCCGCTCGTCATCGACAAGTGGTTCGCCTTGCAAGCCACGCAGCGCGGCAGCGCGCAGCGTCCGGTGATCGAGACCGTGCGCAAGCTGATGACGCACCCGGCGTTCAACCTGAAGAACCCGAACCGCGCGCGTTCGCTGATTTTCAGCTTCTGTGCGGCAAACCCGGCGCAGTTCCACGCCGAAGACGGCTCGGGCTACGCGTTCTGGGCCGACCAGGTGATCGCGCTCGACGCCATCAATCCGCAAGTGGCCGCCCGCCTCGCCCGTTCGCTGGAACTGTGGCGCCGCTTCACGCCGACGCTGCGCGACGGCATGCGCGCGGCGCTGGAGAAAGTGGCGTCGCAGGCGAAGTCGCGCGACGTGCGCGAGATCGTGGAGAAAGCGTTGGCATGAGGCTTATCTGACGGCGCTGCTGAACGCGCTTCTGAAGACGCTTCCCGCAGCAAAAAGCCGGCACGTGTTGCCGGCTTTTTTTCGTCTTGAATTTGCGCCGTGGCGCGGCATTGCAGTGCTCGACGTTAGCCGTCTGGACGACTATTCGTATCGGCTCGGCAGGGTGAAAGTAAACGCATTCATTTAACGGTTTACGTTTAACGCACCGCGTTATATCATCCCATGATCACGACATTCGGCGATAAGGCTACGGCAGCAATCTTCCACGGCAAGTTCGTGCATTCACTGCCGCTCTACATGCAGGCGCTCGCACGCCGCAAGCTGCTGATGATCGACGCCGCGGAGTCTATCCGCAGCCTGCATGCGCCGCCGGGCAACCGGCTCGAAGCCTTGCAAGGCCAGCGCAGCGGGCAGTGGAGCATTCGCATCAAAGCGCAGTGGCGCATCTGTTTTCATTTTGTCGACGGGGAGGCGCTGAATGTCGAAATTGTCGACTATCACTGATTATTGGGAGACCACCATGGTCATCAAACGCTCCGATCTGGGCAGTATCGACTTCTCCGACATCGGCACGGGAGAAAGCATCCCGGAGACTCACCCGGGGGAGATTCTGCGCAGCGAGTTCCTCGAGCCGCTCGGCATGTCCGTCAATGCGCTCGCACTTGCGCTGCGAGTACCGGCGCCGCGCATCAACGACATCGTGCGCGGTAAACGCGCCATCTCGGCTGACACCGCACTGCGGCTCGAACGCTACTTTGGCGCGAGTGCGCAGTTCTGGCTAAATCTGCAGATCGCTTACGACCTGCGCGTCGCCACCGCCGCGGCCGGCGAGCAGATCGAACGCGAGATCGAGCCGATGCCCAGGGCGAACCGGCCGAAACTGCCGAAAGTCTCGGCCGAACACGCCCGGGCGGCGGCGCTTGCGGCGAGCCTCACAGGCAATGTCACGGCCATCAAGGCTCGCCGCAAAGCGTGAATTCACGGGCCTTTGCAGGGTCCGGTAGCACCGTCGCCGGTTCTTGCACCTCAAAAGCACGGAACCGACACGGCGAGCGGTTAAAATCGAGACATTCCTCAAGCCTTCCCGGAGTACAGCAATGGCTTTGCAACGTCGTACCACTCTCACAAAGTACCTGATCGAGCAGCAGCGCGAGACCAACAACCTGCCGGCCGACCTGCGCCTTCTGATCGAAGTCGTCGCGCGCGCATGCAAGGCGATCAGCTACCACGTCAGCAAGGGCGCGCTGGGCGACGCACTCGGCACGGCTGGCAGCGAGAATGTTCAGGGCGAGGTGCAGAAGAAGCTCGACATCCTGTCGAACGAAATCCTGCTCGAAGCGAATGAATGGGGCGGCAACCTCGCGGGCATGGCGTCCGAGGAAATGGAACAGTTCTTCCCGATCCCGGCCAACTACCCGAAGGGCGAATACCTGCTGGTGTTCGATCCGCTCGACGGCTCGTCGAACATCGACGTCAACGTGTCGATTGGCACGATCTTCTCGGTGCTGCGCTGCCCGGACGGCCAGCAACCCACCGAACAGTCGTTCCTGCAACCCGGCACGCAGCAGGTCGCGGCAGGCTATGCGGTTTACGGCCCGCAAACGGTGCTGGTGCTGACCACCGGCAACGGCGTGAACTGTTTCACGCTCGACCGCGAGCTGGGTTCGTGGGTGCTCACGCAAAGCGATATGCGCATTCCGGTCGAGACGCGTGAATACGCGATCAACGCATCGAACGAGCGCCACTGGTACCCGCCGGTCGAGAAATACATCGGCGAGTTGAAGGCGGGTAAGGAAGGTCCGCGCCAGAGCGACTTCAACATGCGCTGGATCGCGTCGATGGTGGCCGATGTGCACCGTATCCTGAACCGCGGCGGCATCTTCATGTACCCGGCCGACAAGCGCACGCCGGACAAGCCGGGCAAGCTGCGCCTGATGTACGAAGCGAACCCGATGGCATTCATCGTCGAGCAGGCGGGCGGCGCCGCGACCAACGGCGAGAAGCGCATTCTGGACATCCAGCCGAAGAGCCTGCACGAGCGTGTGGCGGTATTCCTCGGCTCGAAGAACGAAGTCGACCGCGTCACCCGTTACCATCTGGAAGCAAAAAAGTAATCGCAGGGGCTTGCCAAGTTCGTAAAAGAGTCCCTATAATCTCGTTTCTCCTGATGCCGGAATAGCTCAGACGGTAGAGCAGCGCATTCGTAATGCGAAGGTCGGGGGTTCGATTCCTCTTTCCGGCACCACAAGATTCAAGCAAAAAGCCCAGTCCTCGTGACCGGGCTTTTTTTTCTGTCGCGGCTTTGCGAGATTCGCGGAGTCTACCCGCCAAAGTCCCATCGGTCGCATCGCGCAGTCATGCCAAGATTGCGAGCGACCACTGCATCTGCAACGATCAGGTTCTCAGCCGGCTTCGTGTCATACGCCAACACCGCTTCCTGCGGCGCTGACGGAAACCACGAGATCCGGCCGGCACACTCGATTCCGACCTGGCGTCCTTGCCAGTAGACAGCGTTTTCCATGGTGAACTCTCTGAGGGGCGAAGACAGCCATCTTCCGCGCGAGGCCCAGTGCGTCCGTTAGCCAGCGCACCGAACGCCGTGGATCGCTGCCACAACCATAGGCGGCGCGGCGCGCCCTCACCGGCCAATGGCGCAATTCGCTACTAAAATGGCGCGGAATCTCTATTGAAACTCGCGCTTCTCCTTCAGGAAATCGATCAGCGCGCGCAATTTGAAGGGCATCTGCACGCGGCTCGCCGTGTACAGATAAAAACCCGGGAAGCTTGGACACCATGCGTCCAGCACCCTCACCAGACGACCATCCGCGAGTTGCTCCTTCACGTAGTCGTCGATCACATGAAGGAGGCCCACGCCCTGCTCTGCCGCCCTCACCATCGTACGCAGATCGTTAGTGACCAGACTCCCGCGCGTCTCGACTTCGAACACGCGCGACGAATCGTCGGGCGGCGCGAACTCCCATCGATAAATACCGCCGCTGGTCGAGAAGCGGTAGCGCAGACAATCATGAGCCGCGAGATCGGCCGGCGTCGCCGGTGCCGGGTAGCGCTCGAAGTAAGCCGGTGAGCCAGCAACGGCAATGCGGATAGCGCCGCCCAGCGGCACCGCTACCATGTCCTGCGCGACCCGTTCTCCGAGTCGGATGCCCGCGTCGAAGCCTTCGCCGACCATGTCGGCGAAACCATCGTCGAGTGTCAGGTCGAGGCGGATCTGCGGATAACGTTGTGTGAACTCAGCCAGATGCGGCAGCACCAGCATCTCGCTCGCGACCCTCGGCAAATTAATGCGCAACGTACCGGCAGGCTGATCGCGGGTTTCATCGAGCGCCTCAAAAGCGGCTTCCAGCTCACCCAACGCAGGCAGCACACGAGCGAGGAATTGTGCGCCCGCCTCAGTCAAGGCGACACGCCGGGTGGTCCGGTTGAAGAGGCGCACATTTAGCTGCGTCTCGAGCGAGCGAATGCTTTGCGACAGCGCCGACGCCGTCACCCCGGATTCAGCAGCCGCGCGCGTAAAGTTGCCGTGACGCGCCACGCACACAAACGCCATCAAGGCCGGCAACTGGGCTGGATCCATCTCGATCTCCACTATTAAGCCGCACTTCACAATGCTTGCAGACAGAGGTCATTTTTCCAAGTAAAAAATCGGCGCACGATTACTCCATCGATTCAACTCTTCCCGCCTGATCACTCAAGGAGACTGACATGACGATGGACCGCTACAACCTGCTCGGCCGCGCGGGCCTTCGCGTAAGCCCGATCGCACTCGGCACGATGACCTTCGGCACCGAATGGGGTTGGGGCGCAGAGGAACAATCGGCGCAACGCCTGTTTGACCTGTATGTGGATGCCGGCGGCAACTTCATCGATACCGCCGATCTGTACACCGAAGGCACAAGCGAAAAATGGCTGGGCAAATTCGTCGCGGCGCGCGGTCTGCGCGACCGGCTGGTGATCGCCACCAAGTACGGCTACAACGCCGAGACCGGCAATCCAAACGCGGGCGGCAACCACCGGAAGAATCTGCTGCGTGCGCTCGAGGGCTCGCTCAAGCGCCTGGGCACCGACTACATCGACCTGTACTACCTGCACACGTGGGACCGCGTCACCCCGGTCGACGAAGTGATGCGCGCGATGGACGACGCAGTGCGCGCGGGCAAGATCCGCTACGTCGGCCTGTCGGATACGCCCGCGTGGTTCGCCGGACGCGCGCAGACGTTGGCTGACTGGCGCGGTTTCGAACCCGTCGCGGCCATGCAACTCGAGTACTCGATGATCGAACGCAACGCCGAAAACGAGTTCGCGGATCTCGCCGCCAATCTCGGCATGGGTCTCGTGCCGTGGAGTCCGCTAGGCATGGGGATGCTGTCGGGCAAATATCGTCCGTCGCAAAGCGGAGCGGCAAACGCCATTTCCGGCGACGGGCGTCTTGCGAGCCTCGCGAGCGCACCGCCGCCGGGATTCGACAAGCTGACCGAGCGCAACTTTCGCATCGTTGCGGAACTCGAGGCCGTTGCGAATCTGGCAGGACGGCCGATGGCTCAAGTCGCGCTGAACTGGCTGCATCAGAAGCGCGGCGTGTCGAGCATCATTGTCGGCGCGACCCGGCCGGAACAGTTGCAAGAGTCGCTTGGCTCGCTCGATTTCACGCTCGCGCCGGAATTGGCCGCACGGCTCGATGCCGTTTCGGAGCCTGCCCGTCCGTTCCCGTACTACATGTTTGCGGACGGCCATCAGGCGCGGATTCACGGGCAGGTCGAAGTCGCCGACAAATCCGCAGCCTACTCAGCACCTGTGAAAATTCCAGCGCCGACAGCGTAAAAATCATCCGATGCAGGCGCCGCGCTTCTTCGAGGACGCGGCGCCTTTTTATTTGCGAAAAATAACCTGAAAAACACTCCCGATCGTCAACGAATTCGGGCAATCGTTCGTTTACCAACAAATGAGGGGCTGAATGACCGCACTGAACGAATCGGTAATTAACGAACGTTCGGCCTAACGCAGAGAAAATCCTTCCAATGCGGCAGTGCACAAAAAGCACTGCCATTTGTTCATATGCTTACAGTTGAACAGACCATACTGTGATGCATTGAAGATAATGAGCGGAAGGCGCGCGGGGCAAGGCTGAGGAAGGAACGGCAGAGATATTGGACTGCGTTGTTTGACGGCGGCGAATTCAGCCGGATGCAGTCAACCGATAAATTCTATTCAAACATTCCGCTCCCGTGGCGGCCTGTACCGTTAAAGCAACACAAACATCTGAGCCGCATCAGACGCTGGTGTAAAACGGGGACCGAGGCAGATAATCGGTTTGTAAAGGAGAAAGATCATGGATGCCAAACCACCGAAGATTCCGACCCCGGATAAAGTCTTTAGCCCGGATCCGGAACCCGCTGGCGTCGAGTTTTTGGGTGCCGAACTGCCTGAGCACGTTCGCGCATTTTTCGACGAACAACGTAAGTCGTGCGACTCGAAGTAATTGGGCTGTGCAGCGATGCAGCATCTGCGTCCGCGCGTTCGGCGCGCGGTGACGGTTTGATCGCGCCCCTACGATTGTCTGTTGCCGCTTGCGCGGCGCGGGGTACGCCTGCCTGATCGCGGCGCCTGGCACATGTGGTCTGGCGCCTTGTTAGCGCACGTCTCTGACGGGCGTCTTTGAATAGCTGGTCGCTTGCTGGTCGTTTGTTGCAATCGATCGGCACGTCAGCCTGAGCCCGCCCGGCCTACCTACCTAATCCCGCTTAAGCCCATTTGATCGGCGCATCGTCTATTCTTCTGGTTTTTCTTCTGCGGCCATCCGGTCACTCCCCTCTTCGATGAATCGCTCGTATCGCTTTGGAGCGTCATGTGCGCTCGCTTTATTCACCGCAATCGCGCTGGTGCCCACTCCCGCCGTTGCGGATGGCGACGACACCGCGCTGACCAGCTTGATCGCCCTGGCATCGCAGCGTCTCGCGCTCGCGGAACCGGTGGCACGCTGGAAGTGGGCGAACCATCAACCGATTACGGATACGCCACGCGAGAACGCGCTGCTCGCCGACGTCGAAAAGCGTGCCGTCGCGGCGAACGTCGATCCGGCGTTTGCGCGCGCCTTCTTCCAGGATCAGATCGACGCCAGCAAGGACGTGCAGAACGCGCTGTTTGCCAACTGGCGTAGCACGCGCCCGCCCGAAGGTCCCGCGCCCGACCTGGCCACCAGCACAAGGCCGCAGTTGGACCGGTCGACGCAGTCACTCGTGGCCGGACTCGCGCGCGTGCAGCCGCTGCGCACGGCGCAGGATTGTCCGTCGCGCGTGGCACAGTCGCTCGCCAACTGGAAATCGCTGACGCGCTACGACTCGACCCGCTCGAGCGCGTTGACGCGCGCGCTCGGCCATGTGTGCGAAACAGGTGGAGTCGGTGCGACGGGCTAGTCGCTCTGTGCGGTCTGCGCGGCCGGATCGGGGCCTCAAGTAACTCACATTCGGCCACCGCCCTACAGGCGGATTGCGCCCGTATCAAGCAAAGGGGACACCGCTTGGGAAACCCTGCCTTAAGCCAGAGTCGCCACCGGTATGCCGTTCGAAACGCTCAACGGCATCACACGCAAGCCGCGCGCAAGATGACTTTGCAGAAGCCGATAGGTCGACAACTCGAAGGGGCCAGTCACGCTCGATGCATGCAGTGTCGCCGCCTGCGCGAGCGAGGGCGCATGCCCGAGGTAATGCCACCGGTCGACAACGTGAAAAGCGCGTGCGTGCGACGCTTCTTCACGCTCCTCAAATACGACCGGACCTTCGAACGGCCAGGGCGCATCCACCGGATCGCTCTTCGTGACGCGCGGCACGCGGTTATGGCCGGGACGCAGTGTGGCGATCAACTGCGCCTCCGCGAGCATGGCGCCCAGTTCACCGCCTGTCGCACGCCATTCGACCCGCCGCACTTGCTGCGCGAGCCGCATGTCCTTCGACGAACGTCGCTCGCCCGTCAGATGTGAGCGTAGCCGCTGACGCACGCGTACGCTTCGCCCGACATACAGCGGGAGGTCGTCTTCTCCATAGAAGGCATACACGCCGCACCCCGCCGGTGCAGTATCGAGCAGGTCTTCGGTGATGTCGCCCGCAAGCCGGTAGCGCCGTGTGGTGCGTTCGATCTGCGCTTGCAAAACCTCTAATGGCACGAGACCGCCGTGCAGACGCTGCCAGAACTGCCAGATCAGATCGGCGTCGGCCAGCGCGCGGTGACGATCGGACGGAACGAGGCCATGACGCTCCACCAGCGCGTCGAGTCCATGGCGTTTTTCCGCCGGAAACAATGCGCGCGACAGCCGCACCGTGCACAGCACATCCGGATCGAACGCCAGGCCGGCCCGGCGAAACTCTCCGCGCAGAAAGCCGCGGTCGAAACTCGCGTTGTGCGCTACGAAAAGTTTGCCATTCAGGCGTTCGAATAGAACCGGGGCGATGGCATCGAACGTCGGCGCACCTCGCACCATCGCGTTCGTGATGCCGGTCAGTTGCTGAATGAAAGAGGGAATCGGTTGCTGGGGGTCGACCAGGCTGCTCCAACGCGATACGCCGGCCGGCCCTATTTCAACCACCCCAACTTCGGTGATGCGATGTTCGCTGGTCGAGCCACCGGTGGTTTCAAGGTCGACGAAGACGATCGGCATAGCCAGAGCCGACTCTGGCACAAACTGTTCAGACATGGAAAAGGATACTTTGGACGCGTGGCTTTGCGGCAAGTATGCACCAGTTAGCCGCCTCGCACCCACCCCGTATTGCTTTGCCTTGGGTGCCACGCGTTGCAAAGACTGCATTTCGCACGATCCCTGACCCGCTCAGCGCTGCGCATTATTATATTTTTATGACTCCGGCTTGAAACTCCGGCCTGAAACTTCGGGAGACGCCACTTTACCGCCCGTATAGCCTCATATATTTAATACGAACCAGATAGTTAATAAAATCAGGCACGTCGGTATAATGAACGGAAGTAAAAGAGCCTTCGCATCTGGCGAAGGCTTTTGGGACGACTGGGATCACACTGCCCTGAGGCACGCGCAAAGCCGCGCGCGATTTACAGCGGCTGGATGTTCGCCGCCTGCTTGCCCTTCGGGCCCGCCTTAACCTCGAAGGAAACGCGCTGATTCTCCTTCAGCGACTTGAAACCTTCGGAGCGGATCTCCGAAAAGTGCGCGAACAGGTCTTCGCCACCCGCATCCGATGTAATGAAGCCAAAGCCTTTAGCATCGTTGAACCATTTGACGATACCAGTTTCCATATTCCAGTTTCCCTCTACGTTTATCAAAATGGGCACGTTGCCCTCAAGCCGCACTTCATTGCCATTACGTCCGCGACAGAACATTTCAGAAGGCCTGCACAATCAGATCCGGCGATTGAAATTCAGCATTGCCGTTATACGGGGAACGAAGAATTACCGTCAAGCGAATTTTTCATATGCCCTTAGTACAGGTCACGATAATGCAATGCCGGATGAATCAAAATCACAGCAGCATAGTCAGCGAAAACCGGACAATCTTTCAAGTCAATATTACTTAATCGGTGCCAGATACTGGCAATGTCGGCAAAAACTTCTCCCACCAATGAAAATATGTAACAAGACATGTTTCTGGTAAGTGTTTATCCGAGTTGTTGCGCTGCACTCATCGCCGCATGATGGAAATCAGTAGCGAGAAGTAATTCGCTTCAGGGGAGATTACTATGCTGTTCAATGAATTCCGCCGCCTTATTACCTGGCTCACCCACCCGCATCAGCCGCGCGCCAGCACGGTTCCCGTTCAGTCTGAACCGGCCGCCACGTCACCTTCAGTGTTCGAATTTGATCCGATGTGGCATGGGGACCATTGGCAAAACTTGCTGTCGTCACCCATGGACGCACGCCGCTACGTGATGGAAGACTGGAGCATCTCAACCTTGACCGACTGGAGCGAAGTAGACAACGCCGCGCCAGCACACTGACTGGCGCCCGCGAAGCCATAACCAGCGAGCAAAAAAAAAGCGCGACTGGGAAGTCGCGCCGACAAAGGTTTGGAGATCTTTTTCGTCAACGAAAAAGTCTGCTTCGGAAAGCAGAACTTTCAGTATAGCGGTTTAAACGCAATCGATTATTCGCATAATTAACAACCATCTGTTTCCATAGCAACAACAATCCTTTTTTGTATGATTTATCGCGTTGTTTTTTTGCATCGATTACTGTCGCAAATGAACAACGCAACGCCGTCAATTCGCTTCCCACTCCCCATCAATAGCGCTGAAAGCCTTTATCAGTAAGGCTTAAGCGGAATTCGTCCATCATTTCACATCCAGTAATACTTTATTGCGAAATTCGGAATGCGCGCTTTTGTGAGCGTCTCTTTACACTCTGCCTAACCGGAAACCGGCGCGTTTGGAGTACAACGCGTTTCTCATGCGGATTTCGCCTCTCGCTGCGCCCGCGTGAAGGTCTCCCTAAGCCTGGGTTCAAAAAGCCCACTCTAGCTCACGGAGTTACAAGATGAAGAAGACACTCATGGTCGCGGCCCTCACGGGCGTTTTTGCAACGGCAGCACATGCCCAGAGCAGCGTCACGCTGTATGGCTTGATCGACGCCGGCATCACTTATACGAATAACCAGCACGGCCACAGCAACTGGCAAGAAACCAGCGGTTCGGTGAACGGCAGCCGTTGGGGCTTGCGTGGCGCAGAAGATCTTGGCGGCGGTCTGAAGGCCATCTTCACGTTGGAAAACGGCTTCGGCATCAATGACGGCACGCTGAAACAAGGCGGCCGCGAATTTGGCCGTCAAGCGTTCGTCGGCCTGTCCAGCGATCAGTTCGGCTCCGTCACCCTCGGTCGTCAATACGACAGCATGGTCGACTACGTGGGTCCGCTGGCGCTTACCGGCACGCAATATGGCGGCACGCAGTTCGCCCACCCGTTCGATAACGACAACCTCAACAACTCGTTCCGCGTCAACAACTCGGTCAAGTACCAGAGCGTGAACTACGGCGGCTTCAAGTTCGGCGGCATGTACGGTTTCTCGAACCAGGCTGACGGCTTCGCCAACAACCGCGCTTACAGTGCGGGCGCTTCGTACAACTGGGGCGGCCTGAATATCGCTGCTGCTTACTTGCAACTCAACAGCAATGGCGCGACTGGCGCAGCGGCAGCATTCAATTCGGGCGGCGCGGTTTCGAGCGACAACACGTTCTTCGCGGGCCGCCAACAAACCTGGGGCGCGGGTGCTAACTATGCATTCGGCCCGGCTACCGTCGGTCTCGTGTACTCGCAAACGAACCTGTCGGGTCTGGCTGGCATCGGCGCCGGCGCGTCGGGTCAAACCGGTGGTATCGGCGGCTTCGGTGGCAGCAGCGCTCACTTCCAGAACTTCGAAGCTAACGCTCGCTACGCGCTGACGCCGGCAGTGAGCATCGCCGGTTCGTACACGTACACCCGAGCAAGCCTTGCCGGCACACGCCCGCACTGGAACCAGTTCAACCTGCAAACGGCGTACGCGCTCTCCAAGCGCACGGACGTCTATCTGCAAGGCGAATACCAGCAAGTCAACGAGAACGCTGTTGTCGACGCCGACATCAACGGGCTGGCCGCTTCTGGCAACAACAAGCAGGTCGCCGTGACCGCAGGTCTGCGTCACCGCTTCTAAAGCGGTCGGCAATCGCCGCAGTATCCAAGGCGCCGTTCGCGGCGCCTTTTTTATGTCGCCACGAAAGTTCGCTTAGCCAGCGGTATCGGGCGGCGGATACTTAACGTCCAGAATGTCGATGGACTGGGGGCCGGCCGGGGTGTACAAGGTCACCGTATCGCCGATCTTTGCCTTGAGCAGCGCCCGCGCGATCGGCGAAATCCAGCTCACGTGGCCAACGTCCAGGTCGACCTCGTCGACACCGACGATCGTCACGGTATGCACCTCGCCGTCTTCCGTTGCATATTCGACGGTCGCGCCGAAGAAAACCTGATCGACGTTTTCCTGCTTGCTGCTATCGACTACTTCGGCAATATCGAGTCGCTTGGTCAGAAAGCGGATCCGCCGATCGATCTCTCGCAGACGACGTTTGCCGTAGATGTAATCGCCGTTCTCCGAGCGGTCGCCGTTCGAGGCCGCCCACGACACCAGTCTGACCACCTCCGGCCGCTCGACATCGATCAGATGTAGCAGTTCATCACGCATGCGCCGGTAGCCGGCGGGCGTGATGTAGTTTTTCGTACCCGGTGGGATTTCGGGCTGCGCGACGTCGAGGTCGTCGTCATTCTCTTCACTCGACTCTTTGACAAAGGCCTTGTTCATGATGATCCGGTAACCGCAGCAAACGACTGCCTATCAAGGGTACACGATCAGGGCAATGAGACAAATCGCAGTTACATGCTTCCCTTTTTCAAAACCTTTGCTATAATCTCGTTTCTGCGTGCGGCTGTAGCTCAGTTGGATAGAGTACTTGGCTACGAACCAAGGGGTCGTGGGTTCGAATCCTGCCAGCCGCACCACCTATAAGGGCCTTCCGATCGGAAGGCCCTTTGTTTTTGCGTGACCGGTTCTGCTATCGTCACGCCCCGCGGCCAGGCTTTTGCTTTTGCGCCCGGGCCAGCATCACGGCAACTATCGCGGCGCCGACTGAATATCACCGATCTGCCCATCGGGAGTCGGTATATCTTCAAACGAACTACCCACCGTGTCCTCGCCAATTGGCCGCGCACGCTCGCCGGTGACCGCCTGCTCCTGGCGCAACACGTCGCCCACACTATCGCCGAAGCGACTTTCCACGAACGCCCGCAGTAGCGCGATCTGCAGCGAGTCTCCGCGCCCTTCCACGGTTCGATGGCCGCCCTCGAATTCCGCGATGCAATGCGCCGCACCCCGATCGGTCCGCTCACGCACCTCCAGCCGTTGCGTACGTTCCAGCACCGCAGCGGCTGCTTCCCATGACCTGGACGGCGTAAAACGGCCGTCCCATGACCGGCCACGGTCAATGCCGCGAATCGAGACCGTTTCGCCGCTGTCGGTAAAGTAGATTTCGCGCACGAAGTCGTGCAGGCTGCGGGCGACCCAATAGTCGAGCGCCACGCCGGTGAGGTCAGCTACGTTCATAAGGGTTCTCCCTGAAGAACAGATGAGACTTACCGACGGCCGATGCGTTCGCGGTCTCAACGAAGGCGCTGCCCGGCGCCACCCGTGGGGCGCTCAGACGTCCGCTGCGAGCAGCTTCAGCCGGCCACAGATCAGTAGTCCGCCCGCTCGCGGTCGATCCGCATCCCGCCGTCGTGACGGTGATGCCCCTCATCGCTCGGCCGTTCGCGCGCGATCCGCATCACGTCCGGATTCGTCCGCACGCGGCGCATGACATTGGCGAGATGGACACGATCGCTCACCTGGATCACGAAACGCAGCACCGTGGATTCCTGCGACAGATCTTCGTCCATCGCGATGTGGACGATGTTCGCATCCGCCGACGTGATGTCGGCCGCCACACGGGCGAATACGCCCTTGGTGTTCTTGACCAGCACCTTCACCGCGACGTCGAACAGACGCCCCGGCTGCGGCGCCCATGCAACATCGATCCAGCGGCCCGGGTCGCGCTTGTGGATGCGCTGCGCGACGCGGCAATCGGTGGTGTGGATCGCCATGCCGAGGCCAATGCCGATATAGCCCATGATGTCGTCGCCCGGGATCGGACGGCAGCATGCGGACAACTGTACTGACATGCCTTCGGTGCCCGTGATAACGACCGGCGGCGCATGCGGCGCTGTGCCGTCGCGCGAACCGTCGTCGTCCGCGTCGCGGCCGCTCATCAGCACTTCGATACGCTTGGCCATGACCGCGGCGACACGCCGGCCGAGACCGATATCCGCGAAGATTTCCTGACGGTTCTTGTTGCCCGTCCACTGCACGAGCTTTTCCCACGCTTCCGGCGTCACGTCCGACAGCGCCAGCCCGTAGCCCTTCAGCGCCTGGTCGACAAGACGTTCGCCGAGCTGGACGGACTCGTTCAGGCGCATCGTCTTCAGATAATGGCGGATTGCCGAACGCGCCTTGCCGGTGCGCACGAAACCGAGCCACGCCGGATTCGGCTTCGAGTACGGCGCCGTGATCACTTCAACAATGTCACCGCTCTTCAACTCGGTGCGCAGCGGCAGCAGTTCGTTATTGATCTTCACGGCGACGCACTGGTTACCCAGGTCGCTGTGGATCGAATATGCAAAATCGAGCGCCGTGGCGCCGCGCGGCAGCGCCATGATCTTCGACTTGGGCGTAAACACGTAGACCGCGTCCGGGAACAGGTCGATCTTGACGTGCTCGAGGAATTCGCTGGAATCGCCCGCTTCGCTCTGGATGTCGAGCAGCGACTTGAGCCACTGGTGCGCGCGCTTCTGCACGTCGTTCAGATCCGCGCCGCCGTTCTTGTACAACCAGTGTGCCGCGACGCCCGCTTCGGCAATCTCGTGCATCTTGCGCGTGCGCACCTGGAACTCGATCGGTGCACCGAACGGGCCGACCAGCGTGGTGTGCAGCGATTGATAGCCGTTCACCTTCGGGATCGCGATGTAATCCTTGAACTTGCCCGGCACTGGCTTGTAGAGCGCATGCAACGCGCCGATGCACGTGTAGCACTCGAGCGCGCTTTCAACCACCACGCGGAAGCCGTACACGTCGAGCACCTGCGAAAACGACAACTGCTTGTCGCGCATCTTCTTGTAGATACTGAAGATGGTTTTCTCGCGACCGGTCACTTCGGCGTCGAGCTTCGCGTCGGCAATCGCGCGCTGCACCGACTCCAGAATCTTGCCGACCACTTCGCGCCGGTTGCCGCGTGCGGCCTTGACGGCCTTTTCGAGCGTGGCGTAGCGATGCGGGTTGAAGTTCGCGAAGCTCAGGTCCTGCAGCTCGCGATAGGTATTGTTCAGGCCAAGCCGGTGGGCGATCGGCGCATAAATGTCTAGCGTCTCGCGCGCCACGCGGCGGCGTTTCTCGTGCGGCACCGCACCGAGCGTGCGCATGTTGTGCAGCCGGTCGGCGAGCTTCACCAGAATCACGCGGACGTCGCGTGCCATCGCGAGCAGCATCTTGCGGAAGTTTTCCGCCTGCGCCTCTTCGCGATTGCGAAACTCCATCTTGTCCAGCTTCGACAACCCGTCGACCAGTTCCGCGACCTTCGCGCCGAATCGCTCGGCGAGTTCGGCCTTGGTCACGCCCTGGTCTTCCATCACGTCGTGCAACAGCGCCGCCATGATCGACTGGGCGTCGAGATTCCAGCCGGCGCAGATTTCCGCGACGGCGACAGGATGGGTAATGTAGGGTTCGCCGCTCTGCCGATACTGGCCGAGGTGGGCTTCGTCGCTGAAATGGAACGCCGCCTTGACGTCCTTGATCTCTTCCGGCTGCAAATAGCCGGACAGAGCGGAGGTCAGTTTGGCGATCGAAACGACGTCATGCCGGCGCGGTTGCTCCGGCGTGGCGGTCGGCCCAAACAGATGGCGAAACGACTGTTCGAGGACCGCGTCGATGTACTTCCGTGCGGACGAGGGCGAGTCAGCGTCGTGTTCCACTTCCGAGGCGGTGGGCGGGGTCGTACTCATGTTCGCCTCCGTAGCGGTTAGGGTTGGACGCCGGTCTGCACGGTGATGCAATTACGTGTAGCAAATAGACCTGGCAAATACAGGCAATCGAAAACCGAACAGTGCGCCTTAAACCGGCACCTTCTTCAGCATTTCGACGCCAACCTGGCCGGCTGCGATTTCGCGCAGTGCGACGACGGTGGGCTTGTCGCGGCTTTCGATCTTCGGCGTGTGACCTTGAGCGAGCTGACGCGCGCGATAGGTCGCGGCAAGCGCGAGTTCGAAACGGTTCGGGATCTGTTTGAGACAGTCTTCGACGGTAATGCGGGCCATGTTGGGTTCCTTCTCAGTATGTCGCTTATTCTACCTTATGTGCTCGAACCATCGCCGCGTTCACGCGTGCGGCAGGTGGATGCCGAGCTGCACGAAAAGCTGCGTGTGGCGCGCGTATTGCGAGGCGAAGCGCGAACGCGTCGCGGCCACGAGGCAGCGCAGTTCACCGAGCGCACGATCGAAGCTGTCGTTGATCACGACGTACTCCGCTTCGGCCGCGTGCGCCATCTCGCTGCCGGCCGCGAGCAAACGGCGCGTGATCACGTTCGGTTCGTCCTGGCCGCGCTTTTTCAAACGCTCTTCGAGCGCCTCGAGCGACGGCGGCAGGATGAAAATTTCCACTGCGTTGTGAAACTGCTTCTTGACCTGTTGCGCGCCTTGCCAGTCGATTTCGAGCAGCACGTCATGGCCGCTTTTCATCTGCTCTTCGATCCACACGCGCGACGTCGCATAGTAGTTGCCGTGCACTTCCGCGCTTTCCAGAAACTCGCCGGCCGCGTGACGGGTCAGGAAATCGTCGACCGTCGTGAAGTGATAGTGTTCGCCGTCCTGCTCCTTCGGACGCGGCGGGCGTGTGGTGTACGAAATCGACAGACGGATCGCGTCGTCGCCGGCGAGCAGCGCGTTCACGAGCGTCGACTTGCCTGCGCCCGAAGGCGCGACCACCATGAACAGGTTGCCGGGATAAGCACCGGCGTAAGGGTTGCGCGGTGCGCTGGTTTCGCGTGTGTGGTCGGTCATGTTCTCGGGGCTCCTGCCTTACTCCAGATTCTGTACTTGCTCGCGCATCTGTTCGATGAGCAGCTTCAGGGTCATCGACGAATCGGCCAGTTCCTTCGCGGCCGCCTTCGAGCCGAGCGTGTTCGCTTCGCGATTCAGCTCCTGCATCATGAAGTCGAGGCGCTTGCCGACCTTGCCGCCCTTCTCGATCACGTGACGCGTTTCGTTCAGGTGAGCCGTGAGACGCGACAATTCTTCGGCAATGTCGATGCGAATGCCATACATCGTCACTTCCTGGCGAATCCGCTCGTTGATTTCCTCGCGCGAGACGATCGTTGCCGCCGTATCGGGCGCGGCAATACCAAGCGCTTCCTGCAGACGTTCGACGATCTTCTGCTGATGCTTGGCGATCAGTTCCGGCACCAACGGTGTGATCTTCGTGACGATCGCTTCCATCTCGGTGACGTTGGCGAGCAGCATGGTCGCCAGTTGCGCGCCTTCACGAGCACGCACGTCGATCAGATCGGTAATCGCCTGCTTGCCGCAAGCAAGCACCGCGTCGCGCAACACTTCCGGCGCCACGCCGGTTTCGGCCAGCACGCCAGGCCAGCGCAGAATTTCGCCGGTACGCAGGCGCCCCGCTTCCGGAAACGTCGACAGCACGGTGCGCTCGAGCAGCGCGAGTTGCGTCAGCGCATCGCGATTGACCGAGCCTGCGTTGGCCGACTGTTCGCTGCGCTGCAGGTTGATACGAATATCGACCTTGCCGCGCGAAAGTTTGTTCATCAGCATTTCACGCAGCGTCGGTTCGCAAACGCGCACGTCTTCCGGCATCCGGAAGTTCAGATCGAGAAAGCGCGAGTTCACCGTGCGCAATTCGACCGATACGCTCACACCGCCGGTGCCCGAGGCCGCGACGAGTTCGCGCGTGGCGCTCGCATAGCCAGTCATGCTGTAGATCATCGTATTTCTCGCGATTGTGGCCATGCGTTTTGACGATGGCCGGAGAGTCGAATCGCCCGGCGTGTACGAGACGCGGGGCGGGGAATCCGCATTATCCCATTTTTACCGGCAAGGCCCTTTATACGCGGGCCGCCGCCTGCGCCGTGCGACTTCGCTGAGAGCCCCGGCGCATGCGGCTGCCCGCCCGGCTACCAGGCCGCCCCGCGCCCGGCGCGATCGGCGGTAAAATCGCGCTTTCCCTCCCGCTTTTCTTCCAGACCGATCCCAACATGACCAACGACACCCAACGCCCCAGCGGCCGCCAGGCCAACCAGCTGCGCGACGTGCGCATCACGCGCCACTATACGAAGCATGCGGAGGGCTCGGTGCTGGTCGAATTCGGCGACACCAAGGTCATCTGCACGGCGAGCATCGCCGAGAGCGTGCCGTCGTTCCTGCGCGACCGTGGCCAGGGCTGGCTGACCGCCGAATACGGCATGCTGCCGCGCGCCACGCATACCCGCAGCGACCGCGAAGCCGCGCGCGGCAAGCAAACTGGCCGCACGCAGGAAATCCAGCGCCTGATCGGCCGCGCCTTGCGTTCGGTATTCGATCTCGAGAAACTTGGTGCGCGCACGCTGCATATCGATTGCGACGTGATCCAGGCCGACGGCGGCACGCGCACGGCGAGCATCACCGGCGCGTTCGTCGCCGCGCATGACGCGGTGGCAAAGTTGCTGGCCGCGGGCCGCATCGAAACTTCGCCGATCACCGACTACATCGCGGCGATTTCGGTCGGCGTGTACGACGGTCTGCCGGTGCTGGACCTCGACTACGACGAAGACTCGCAATGCGACACCGACATGAACGTGGTGATGACGGGCGCGGGCGGCTTCGTCGAAATTCAGGGCACCGCCGAAGGCGCGCCGTTCTCGCGCGACGAAATGAATGCGCTGCTCGATCTGGCAAGCGACGGCATCAACACGCTGATCGCGAAGCAGAAAGAAGCATTGGAGCAGAAGAGTGAGTGAAGGTCGTCAAGACATCGGCGGGGTTGCATCTGACTCGCCGCTGAAGAAGGTCGTGCTGGCGTCGAACAACGCGGGCAAGCTGCGCGAGTTCGCGGCGCTGCTCGGCGCGGCCGGCATCGAGCTGATCCCGCAGGGCGAGCTGAACGTGCCGGAGGCCGAAGAGCCATATCCGACTTTCGTCGAAAACGCGCTAACCAAGGCGCGTCACGCGGCGAAGCTAACCGGCCTGCCCGCGCTGGCCGACGATTCCGGCTTGTGCGTACGCGCACTGCGTGGCGCCCCCGGTGTTTACTCTGCACGTTATGCGCAGCGCGCCGGCGGCGAAAAGAGCGACGCGGCGAACAACGCACAGCTCGTTTCAGCGCTGGCCGGCGAAACCGATCGTCGCGCGTATTACTACTGCGTGCTGGCGCTGGTGCGTCATGCGGACGATCCCGAGCCGCTGATCGCCGAAGGCCGCTGGCACGGCGAAATGCTGGATGCGCCACGCGGCGGACATGGTTTCGGCTACGACCCGTACTTTTTCCTGCCGTCGCTGAAAGCAACCGCCGCGGAACTCGAGCCGGCCGTGAAGAATGCCAGCAGCCATCGCGCGATTGCGTTACGGCATCTGCTCGCGCGGCTGACGGAGGAAGCGTGATTCCGATCAAACCAGCGCCTGCCGATATCGGCAACGGCGTCATCAAGGCTTTCACGTCGCCGGGCAGCATTCGCCTGACGTCGTTGCCGCCTCTGGCGCTGTATGTGCACTTTCCGTGGTGCGTGCGCAAATGCCCTTACTGCGATTTCAACTCGCACGAGTGGAAAGGCGACACGTTTCCCGAAGCCGAGTATCTCGATGCGCTGCGCGCCGATCTGGAGCTCGCGCTGCCGCTCGTGTGGGGGCGTCAGGTCCACACGGTATTCATTGGCGGCGGCACACCCAGCCTGCTGTCGGCCGCCGGGCTCGACCGCATGCTGTCCGACATCCGCGCGCTGCTCCCGCTCGACGCCGATGCGGAAATCACGCTCGAAGCCAATCCGGGTACGTTCGAAGCGGACAAGTTCGCGCAGTTTCGCGCGAGCGGGGTGAATCGCCTGTCGGTGGGCATCCAGAGTTTCAATGAAGCGCATCTGAAAGCGCTTGGCCGGATTCACGATTCGACGCAGGCACGCCATGCGGTGGAAGTGGCCGCGACCACCTTTGACAACTTCAACCTCGATCTGATGTTTGCCCTGCCGGGGCAAACGCTCGCACAATGTCAGGCAGACGTGGAAACAGCGTTGTCGTTCGCGCCGCCGCATTTGTCGCTGTATCACCTCACGCTCGAACCGAACACGCTGTTTGCCAAATTCCCGCCGGCGCTCCCCGACGACGATGCTTCCGCCGACATGCAGGACTGGATTCACGAACGCACAACGGCCGCCGGCTATGAACGCTATGAGGTATCCGCGTATGCGCAGCCGCATCGGCAGAGCAAGCACAATCTGAACTACTGGCGCTTCGGCGATTATCTCGGCATCGGCGCGGGCGCGCATACCAAGCTGTCGTTTCCGAACCGCGTGCTGCGTCAGATGCGCTACAAGCATCCCACCACGTTCATCGAGCAGGCCAAAGCCGGCACCGCTGTGCAGGAAGAGCACGAGGTCGGGCCGCGCGATCTGCCATTCGAGTTCATGCTGAACGCGCTGCGGTTGGTGGAAGGGTTTCCGGTACATCGATTTATCGAGCGTACGGGAATGTCGATGACCTCGATCGAGCCGGCTTTGCAGGAGGCGGAACGGCGCAAGCTGATCACGCGCGACCACGAAAAGATCGCCCCGACGCCGCTTGGCCAAGCCTTCCTGAACGATCTGCAAGCGCTGTTTCTGAAGGATCCGCAGTAATTGCAGAGCCGCTGAGCCCCGCAACGGGGATTTTTCAGGTTACAATTTCGGGCTTGGAGGTGTGGCCGAGCGGTTTAAGGCACCGGTCTTGAAAACCGGCGAAGGAGTGATCCTTCCGTGAGTTCGAATCTCACCGCCTCCGCCAGACACTCAATGAAAACGGGCCACTCGGCCCGTTTTTCGTTTCCGGCCACCGAATAACCTGTCAATTGGCGACGTGCCAGTAAGGTCTGCCATCACGCAATAAATCGAACGGGTAAGCAACTGTAAATGAAACCCGATCAGATCGAGGTTTCGTAATTTGCCGTCACACGGCACCCCGAACGAACCCTGCTGCCGGCTCCTCCAAGTCTTAAAGACGGAGGAACCATGGTCAAACTACTGTTTGTGATCGGCTTCGCAGTGGCCCTGTCCGGATGTGTCGTCGCGCAGCCGTACGGCTACGCACCGGCATACGGATACGCCCCCGGCTACTACGCCGCCCCGAGCGTCAGCGTGGGGGTTGGCGTCGGCGGTTATTACGGCGGTCGCGGGAGATGGTAAGCCGCAACCAGGCCGGCGCCAGTCGATCTCCATTTGCTGGCGCTGTCCGCTATTAAGGGGAACCCCTCCCTCAACATCTTGCTCCCCCGGTCGATATCAAGACTATCTGTGCACTCAGCACAAGTCAGGGAGTTGCTCATGAAAATCCGGGCTTTGGCCGTTGCGTCGATTTGGGTTGCCGCGAGCACGGTCGTTCCGTCCGCATTTGCAGATACATTTGCGGGGACGTCAACAGCGCTATCCGACGACGACAGCGCCGCGGTGTTCGGCTCCGCCGGGTTGTCCAGTCTGCAGAATGTACGCGGCAGTGCATCGACTGGAGCGTGCGCAGCAACGGTTGGCGCGAATGCGCTGAAAGGGGCGAGCGGCAATATCGGCGTGAATCTGGCGTCCGGAACGCTGAATGCGCAGACCAATCAGATCGCCCTTGTCGGCACACCTCAAACCGCGATCGCCTCGCAACAGAATCTGCAGACCGCCGCGCAGTTGACGGGCAATGCCACCGCGGGGCTCGGCGCCGGTTCACTGGCGGCCGTGAGCGGCAACGTTGGCGTGAATATCGCGGCCGGCGCGGGCAATGCCCAATTCAATGGGCTCGTGATTCACTAAACCGATGCGCAAAAACACCTTAGCCAAGAGTTAAACCAGCGCGGTCGCTTCGATCTCGATCTTCAAGCCGTAATGCAGATGAGGGACCGGCACGACGGCACGCGCCGGACGCGCGTCGCCGGCCCAACGCGCGTAGATCTGATTGAAGCTCGTCCAGTTTTCGACATCAACGATATAGACGCGCACCTGCACCAGTTGCGCAATGCTGCTGCCGGCGCCTTCGAGCGCAGCCTGAAGATTGGCCAGCACCTGCTCGGCCTGAATCTCGAACGAGGCATCCGCGAGTTTTTCGCCCTGCGGGTTGATCGGCAACTGCCCCGAGACGAAAACAAAACCATTAGCGATCGCGACATGGCTGTAGTGTCCACCTGGCTTCGCCAAAGCAGCGGGATTATCGAGGTGCGGCAGGTGCGGGTCGTGCTGACTAACAGCCATGAAAACTCCGAAGGGGATCGCGCCTAAGCGGCGCATGGCTACGCGCGGTGCACTGTAAGCACTTGCCGCGCATGTCACACGCTTACACGCTTACACGCTAAGCAGGCACATCCAGCTTCTCACGCGCATCGGCGCAGCGGCGATTCAGGTCGCGATGCATCAGCTGACTGTCGAGCAGCGCTGATACATCAGACAAACCGTAATCAAAGCGCAAGACGTATTCGATGTCTGTGTAATCGTGATAGGCGCCGCTGTCCGCCAGCTTCTGCGCTTCAGCAAAGGCAGCATGCTGCCGCTCGCCGTTCATCAAATCTCTGATCGCCATGATTGCCGCTCCGAGGAACAGTGACTCCATCATAGCAATGCAAATCAAAACGCACGGTAGCGCGCGCGCAACACCTGGTGTTTTCCGTAGACACGCTTATTAACGCTGGGCGCAGACACAGTTTCGCCGCACGTTTCGGCTAAGGAACAATGATCCGCGTTGAGCAACGGACCCGCACCTCATACGGCCTCACACAGACTCACACTAACACGGGCCGCTTCAAGCCGCGGCGACGGGCACCTTCGTGCGATGCCATTTAACGACCAGAATCCGGCCGATGTAACACAACACACCAGCAACGCCTACAACAACGCCCATGCCCTTGGGCGAGCCGTCCTGCCAGAGTCCGACGGCGAGGCTCGACAACGCGCCGAGTGCCAACTGTACGGCGCCGAACACGGCGGCCGCGGCGCCGGCATTCACCGGATACCGATGCATAAGATCGGTTGTACAGTTGGCGGACAACAGTCCAACGACGCCGACCACGAAGAACAGACCGAAGACGATCGACCAGAGTCCGCCCCACCCGGTGAGCGAAACGAGACAGACGAACAGCGACGCGATGCAACTCACCGTCGCGGCAAACGAAATGATGGGCAACGAACCCAGCCGCCCGACGAGACGTGTATTCATGAAGTTACCGAACATGATGCCGACGATGTTCAACGCGAACAGAAAGCCGTAATGCTGCGCCGACACGTGGAAATATTCGATGTAAACGAAAGGCGTCGCGGTGATGTAAGCGAACATCGACGCGAACGCCATACCGCCGCACAGCATGTGCCCCCACGCAACCGGATCGCGCAGCAACCTGCCATAGGCGCCGAACGATTTCAGCAGCGCCGAATGCGCGCGCTTTTCGGGCGGCCAGGTTTCCGGCACCTTGAGAAACGCGGTCACCGCGCACACTGCACCGAATAGCGTCAACACGATAAAGACGACGCGCCAGCCGCCGAGCAGCAGCAACTGGCCGCCGATCAACGGCGCGAGCAACGGGCCGATCGACGTGACGATGGCCAGCATCGACAGCACGCGCGCGGCGTCGGTCGGACCGTGCGCGTCACGAGCGATTGCGCGCGCCAGCACCGAAGCCGCCCCCGCGCCGAGCGCCTGTACGAAGCGGAACGTCACCAGCGACTCGATCGAAAACGACAGCGCGCAGGCCACGCTCGCGAGCGCATACATGATGATGCCGCCGAGCAGCACAGGCCGGCGGCCATAGGTATCCGACAGCGGACCATAGAGCAGCATGCCGATCGAAAAACCGAACATGAAGCTGGTGAGCGTGGTTTGCGCGGCGCCGGTGCTGATGGCGAATGCCTGCGCGATGGTCGGCAGGCTCGGCAAGTACATATCGATGGAAATCGGCCCGCATGCGGCAAGCGCACCGAGCAACAGAATCAGCCGGCCATCGGGCCGGCGTCTGGTGACGTGAGACATGGGAATCCAGATGAAGCGCCGCGCCGTGATCGGCAGCGAAACGCGGTGAAACGGCTCAAACCGCAGCTTGACGACCTCAATTGTACGCGACGGCTCAAGCATGCGCCGCGCCCGGACGCTGGTCGAGCGGACCGCCCTGCCCCGCGGCAGGCGCGCCGCCGATCGGTTAAGCTGCCGCGAGAACGCGTGAGGAGCGCCCCGCAGCGGCGCCCGCGCCACCCTTTACCTGAATCCAACCCAGCCTACCCCGCCCCCGACATGACTGCTTTCCTGCTGATCTGGAGCCCCAAGAAATGGCCGTGGCCCGAGTTGCCTGACGTAGCGAAACGGGTTGCCGCGGGCGTGGCGGTGGCTGACGTGTGGGGATGCGGATTCGCCCGCAGCATCCTGCCGGGGGACCGCGTATTTCTGCATCGTGTCGCGCAGGAACCCAAGGGCATTTTCGGCTCGGGCTACGTCACGCGCGCGCCGTACGAGGTCCCCGACCCGGCGACGAAGCGTGGCTACCGCTTGTGCATCGACTTCGTGTATGACTGGGTGGTCGACGCGCATGAAGGCGTCGTGATTGCGCGCGACGTGTTGCGCACGCATCCGTTTTCGGTCCAGACATGGGACGCGCAAAGCTCGGGAACCGTCATCAAGCCGATCGCCGAAGGCGCATTGGAAAAGCGTTGGGCCGAACTCACAGGCAAGCGCAAGCCACCGAAGCTGAATGAGCCAGCAGGCCTCATTCGCTCAAGCAAGGTAACGGCCCACAAGGCGGCAGCCGCGAAAACCGCGACAGAAAGCCGCGCAAAAACAAAGCCAGCGCCGGCCAAAAAACCCGCAGCAAAAAGCGCGCGCAAGACCTAAACGCCGCCAGGGGTTGATGAAGTACCGCGTCGGCGCGCGCAGCGCCGCCGGAGGTATGACTGCCTTGTCACTAGCGCCGAATGTGCGAGAACACAGATTCCAGATGCACCACTACCGTGGCTGCGCGGGGGACCCGCTTATGAGCTTGCGGTGTGAAGCCGCTTTCTTTGCTTACTTGTATATTGGTCCCAGTGTCCGGAAACTGATCCTTTCCGTTCACCGGAAGCGGTAGCCCGTTTTGCTTACC